>CABTXO010000395.1 GCA_902488725.1 uncultured Bacteroidales bacterium | reverse complement strand
GGGGTTGGGGGGCCCGGGGGGGCGGGTGTTTTGGGTGTGGGGGTTTTTTAGGGGGGAAGACCGCGCACCCCCCGCCGCCAATTCCGCTTTCCAAGTCGACGATGCCGATGCGGACGGTCGGGTTCGGGTCGCCGCACTTGGGGTAGCGGGTCATGCGCACCGACCCGCCCGTCGGAGACATCCCCGCCAGCGGAACGGCCGCCCCCGCGTTCTGGGAATAATTCCAGTTCATGCCGGAGCGGTCATGGTCCTCGGCGAAGGGGGAATAGATCGGGAATATGGGAACGTGCGTGTTGTCGAAACGATAGAACGCGATTTTCTTCGAGTCGGGAGACCACCAGAAGGCCCGGTAGCGGGACGGGCGGCCGAAAATTTCTTCGTAGTAGATCCAGGAGGCGTAGCCGTTCAGGATCACATCGCTTCCGTCAAAGGTCAGCCGGGTTTCCACTCCGGTCGCGGCATCCGCCACCCAGAGGTCGTTGGCCCGGGTGAAGGCCACCCGGGACGAGTCCGGAGAATAGGTTTCATTCACACGTTCCTGTGCCGCCATCTGCACACAGGCCAGCAGCGCCATCGCTGCCAAATACATCATCCGTTTCATCATCTGCAACATCATTATTAAGATAATCGGATCAAGGAAACTGAGTCACGGGCGCGAACTCAGCCGCAGCGGACAAGCCCTGCAGGGGCGCAGGATGCGAGAATGGACGGAGCGTCCTGACGGCAGTTTTCTTGATCATTGAAAATATTCATCTTTGAAATTCACGAAGTACACTTTTTCGACGGCACGGGTCAGCGCCGTGTAGAGCCATTTCAGGTCGTCGAGGGTCAGTTCGTCCCGCCAGAAGGGATTGTCGATGAAGACGCAACCCCACTGTCCGCCCTGGCTCTTGTGGCCCGTGATCGCATTCGCGTACTTGAGCTGAAGGGCATTGTAGAAAGGGTCTTCCCGGACCGCCGCATACCGTTTCCGCTTTGTCTTCAGGTCGGCATAGTCCGCCATCACCCCGTTGTAGAGCTGGTTCTGCTGCTCGTAGGTCAGGGATGCGGACTCGGATTCGAGGGTGTCCAGGCAGACCTTCGCAGTCACTTCGACGTCGTCATAATCCGGGAAGGAGAGGCGGGCGTCGGCAAAATGCAGGCCGTAGCGGTCCTCGTAGTTCCGGATCGACACCAGCTTGGCAATGTCCCCGTTGGCGATGTAGTCCAGTTCCGGCACATGCTCCAGGAACTGGTAGCAGTTCTTCACGATCATCAGCTTCTCCCCCCGCACCAGCCGTTCCTCGTTGAAAAAAACCTGGGCACGGATGCCGGCGTTGTAGCGGTTCGCACGCTTGTTCGAACGGCAGAGCACGACCGCATCGTCTTTGGAATATTCCGAATAATAGGCCGTGTTCAGGGCATCCAGCAGCTGTCCGCCGGTGATCCGGACCACGTCGTCGAAGCCGTCGGTCCGCAGACCGAGACTTCCGGTCGGGAAGGTTTCATCCCGGAAGGTGGCCGCGGAGATGCGCTCGC
>CABTXO010000394.1 GCA_902488725.1 uncultured Bacteroidales bacterium | reverse complement strand
GCGGCCAATGAAGCCGCCGTCCGCGCATTCCTGCAGGACGAAATCCCCTTCTACGGCATTCCGGAGGTGATCGGAGCATGCATGGAGCGCTTTGTCGTAGCCCTGCGACACCACCCCGTGCAGCGGGCTGAAGAAGTGCATCCCTTCGATCGGAAGGGTACGCGGGGCCTTCTCGGAGATGGCGAACCGGTGTTCGCTGTCCACCTGCTTGCGGAGCAGGGAGTCTTTCCGGGCCGCTTCCTTGGGATCGGGCGCCGCTTCCTTGCTGCGTTTCCGCAGGTCGAGCAGGCTGTCGATCTTCAACGGCGTTTCTCCGTCCACGACCCGGCGGAGGTTCTCGGAATACAACTCCCAGCGCAGAACCACGTTCTCGAGCGAGTCGATGCGGATGGCGTTCTCGATGGCGGCGTGCTTGGTGCGAGCATCGGGGTAGCCGGGGATGAAGGTCCGAATCGGGGTGAAGGCGACCAGGGCGAACATCAGCGCGGAGAGCACCACAAAGACCGTGATCAGCGCGACCACGATGCTGATTCTGGTGAACTTGGTGGACCAGATTTTCCGGTGGGTCTCGTCATCGATGAGGGAGAGCCTGAAATTCACGACGCGGTTGTCTTTCTTCGGAGTCGACATATTTTTTGACTTGAAAGTCTTTTTCTTTATTTTTGCATATTTATGGACAGGATCATCGGCATAGATTTCGGACGCAAACGGACGGGAATTGCGGTGAGCGACCCGCTGTGCATCTTTGCTTCCGCACTGGACACCGTCCCGGGTGCAAAGATAATAGATTATCTCAAAAAGTATGCTGAAACGGAGACCGTCACCCGCTTTGTGGTGGGCTATCCGATGAATCTGGACAACACCCCTGCGGAGGCGGCCGCAGATGTCGACGTTTTCCTCAAAACGCTTGCCAAAGCTTTCCCGGAAGTGCCTGTGACCTTGGAAGACGAACGTTTCACCTCTGTCCTGGCCCATCGGGCGATGATCGACGGGGGCATGAAGAAGAAGGACCGGCGCGACAAGGATTCCGTCGACCGGATCAGCGCAGCGATCATCCTGCAGGGCTATCTGGACCGGAATGCGAAATGATGTGTTGACTATGATATTGCCGATTTACTTATACGGTGCCGAAGTGCTGCGGCAGAAGGCTGCGCCGGCGGATCTTTCCGACAAGGAAGGACTGGAGAAACTGGTCGCGGACCTGCAGGACACGCTGGCCAGCGCTGAAGGCTGCGGCCTTGCCGCCCCGCAGGTGGGGCGGAGTCTCCGGGTCCTCATCGTGGACGGCACGGAGATGACGGATGTCTATCCCTATCTTGAAGGATTCAAGCGCGTGATGATCAACCCCGTCGTGGTCGAGGCAAGCGAAAAAAAGGCTGAATATGAAGAAGGCTGCCTGAGCATCCCCGGAATCTACTGCAGCGTCCTCCGGCCGGAAAGCATGACGGTGGAGTACTACAATGAGCACCTGGAAAAGGTGACCGAGCGCTTCGACAAGTTCGTATGCCGTCTTCTGCTTG
>CABTXO010000393.1 GCA_902488725.1 uncultured Bacteroidales bacterium | reverse complement strand
TCGGCCGGCTGTTCGAGGAGACGGCCGCCAACGAGAAGGAACATGCCAAGATCTGGTTCAAGCTGCTGCATGAAGGCGAAGTGCCGGCTACGGATGCCAACTTGGTCGACGCCGCCGACGGCGAGTACTACGAATGGACTGAAATGTATCCGGGATTCGCACAGACGGCCCGGGAAGAAGGCTTCAACGAGATTGCGTTCCTGTTCGACAAGGTGGCGGCGATCGAGAAGGTCCACGAAGAGCGTTACAAGAAACTTCTGAAGAACGTCCAGGACGCGGTGGTCTTCTCGCGCGACGAGGATGCGGTCTGGGAGTGCATCAACTGCGGGCACATCGTCATCGGCAAGAAAGCCCCCGAGGTCTGTCCCGTCTGCAAGCACCCGAAGAGTTATTTCCAAGTCAAAGCCTCGAATTACTAGCAGAATCATGAAAAAAGCCATACTGTCTGCAGCTTGCTGTCTGCTGCTGTCCCCGCTCGCCGGGTTTGCCCAGGACCAGTCTAAATCCGCCGCACCGGAGTACACGTTCACGGTCGTGAAGGAGAATCCGATCACGTCCATCAAGAACCAGAGCCGGTCGAGCACCTGCTGGTGCTTCTCCACCCTCGCATTTCTGGAGTCGGAAGCGATCCGCTTGAAAGGATTGAAGGATCCGGCCACATATCCGGACTTTTCCGAGATGTTCGTGGTCGGCAAATCCTACAAAGATCGCGCAGTCAAATACATCCGGACGGACGGCCACATCAGCTTCGGTCCCGGATCCGAGGCCGGCGACGTGCTGCATGTGATCGAAGACTATGGTCTCGTGCCGCAGTCGGCCATGCCCGGCCTGCAGGAACTTCCCGTGCACGGAGAACTGGATGCAACCACAAGCGCCTACGTGCAAGCGATGGTCAGGAATCCGAACAACACCCTTTCCGTGAACTGGAAAAAAGGCTTCGATGCCACCGTGGACGGTTTCCTCGGGGAAGCACCGGCCAGTTTCGAAGTCAACGGCACGACCTATACGCCGGCTTCCTACCGTGATGCCATGGGAATCAATCCTGCCGACTATGTTTCGTTCACCTCGTTCACCCATCACCCGTTCTACACTTCCTTCGCAGTCGAAGTAGGGGACAACTGGCGCTGGGATCCGGCTTGGAACATGCCGCTCGACGAGTTCATGCAGATCCTGTACGAGGCTGTCCGGAAAGGCTACACGGTGGCCTGGGGGGCGGACGTGAGCGAGCCGGGCTTCACGCGCAACGGCGTGGGCGTGCTGCTCGACACCGACGCCAGGCTTTCCACCGGTTCCGACCAGGCCCGCTGGGTCGGCCAGGACAACACCGCCAAGGAAGAGGTGAAGGTGGAACTTCCGAAGGAAAAGGCTGTGACGCAGGAGTCCCGTCAGGAAGAGTTCGACAACAAGCGTACGACCGATGACCACGGGATGCAGATCTTCGGCCTCGCGACCGACCAGAACGGCACGAAGTACTTCATGGTCAAGAATTCCTGGGGCGAGACCGGGAAGTACAAGGGCATCTGGTA
>CABTXO010000392.1 GCA_902488725.1 uncultured Bacteroidales bacterium | reverse complement strand
GGGGAGCGGGGCGCTTCGGGGAAAATTTTCGCGGGGGGATGGCTGGATGGGGTGCCCCGAGCCGCGGGCCCCGCGCGGGGAGCCGCAAGCCATCATGGAGAGGCCGGAGGTCAGCAGACCGCCCGCAAGATCGATGAGGAAACTGTCCTGCAGGCAGTCGTCCGCGGAATAGCTGAACATCGGCAGGGGGGCCATTCTGGCCAGCATGTAGGCCAGTTCGTTGATCTTCTCCCCGGTTTCCCGGCTGGCCAGGTACCAGTCCTTCACGGCGGAAAGATTGGAGACGAGGTCGCCCACACCGGCCAGCTGGAGTTCCACCGGGGCCTGCCGCACGACATCCAGATCCACGATGATGCCGACCGGCGGCAGCACCGCATAACTCCGCTTCTTTCCCCCGGACACGAGCCGGGCCACGCTGGAGTAGAAGGCATCGTTGGAGAGCGCGGAGGGAACGGTCACGTAGGGCGTTTCGCTGCGGGTCGCCGCATATTTCACCAGATCGATTACGCTCCCGCCGCCGAAAGCGATCGCCATGGCATCCATGGCCTTCAGCCGGTCGATGAGGGCGGGAGCTTCCGAGACCGCTCCGCCCTGCACCAGGACCACGTCCGTGAAAGCATCGCTGCCGAAGAGCGCCCTGTATTGTCCGTACAGCGCCTCCTGGGTCACCAGAATCTTGTTCCGGAAATAGAAGTGTGCCTCCAGGATGATGTCGTGGATGTTCCGGAGGATGCCGCTGCCGAACTTGACCAGGGCCGGCGATTTGAATTCGTTGTAGTACATGTACCTGCGATCGATGTGCAAAGATACGGATTCCGCAGGAAAAGTGAGCATGAGACATTTTGACAAATGAATATGCCATTTCGGCAGGTACGGATGACAATTTGGCGACTTTCGGAGCATTTTCCCCTTCGGCATCGAAATTGACGCTTCCTCAGTCGTCCGCCCGGACGGGTGGACGGCCGAGGCCGGAAGGCACAGCCGGACCGATTGTAAAATTTTAAAAATAGGAGATTTAAATTATGTTACCTGCAGCAAGACGTTACAACCAGAACTGGTTGCCGAGCATTTTCAACGATTTCTTCGACAACGACTGGATGGAGCGCACCAATGCGACGGCTCCCGCCATCAACGTACTGGAGAACGAAAAAAGCTATGAACTGGAGCTCGCCGCCCCGGGCATGACCAAGGACGATTTCAAGGTCACCCTCGACGAAGACGGCGATCTCGTCATCAACATGGAGAAGAAAGAGGAGAGCAAGGAAGAGAAGAAGCGCAGCCACTACCTCCGCCGCGAGTTTTCCTACACCAAGTTCCAGCAGACGATGCTCCTGCCGGAAGACGCTGACAAAGAGAACATCGAGGCATCCGTCGAGAACGGTGTGCTCAAGGTGAACATCCCGAAAATCCAGCGTGTGGAGGCCGCCCAGGCAAAGAAAGTCATCGAAATTCAATAAAAAATTTGCAGGGAAGGCAAATTTGCGTATATTTGCATCCGCGTTTGAAAAAGCGCGGGTGTTTTTTATCCCGGTGCGGTAGTTCAGCTGGT
>CABTXO010000391.1 GCA_902488725.1 uncultured Bacteroidales bacterium | reverse complement strand
TTGTGCTCGAAGAAGCCTTCGGCGGCAAGTTTATCGAAGTTGAAGAGTTTATGGGAGTGTCCGGTGAACGCATGGACCGTGTAGCCTTTCAAGGCGGCGAGCAAGGCATCGGTGTTCGCTTCGCCGGCGGCATTTGCGCCCCGGAGGTTCGTCCGCCAGGCGTTGGTGCCGGTGGGCATGTAGAGCGGAGCATGGCTTGCCAGGACAACGGGGGTCCGCTTGTCCACATGCTGCAGATCCTTGCGCAGCCAGGCCATCTGGTCCGCAACGATGTTGGCCACATAGACGTCCCGGTTGTCAGGGCCGGCCGGACCGTTGTTGTAGTCGATGTCATCCAGCACGATGTAGTGCACCTTCCCCAAGTTGAAGGAATAGAAAGTCGGCCCCAGATCGGTTCTGTAGCGGTTTTCCTTGTCGAAATCCCCCACCTGCCTGAAGTCGTTGTCGTGGTTGCCCATCGTGTGGAAAACCGGGATGTCGTGGAAATAGCGGCGCATCTGGGAGAGATATTCCCCGAAGCAGAAGGATTTATCGTACCAGTACAGGTCCCACGTCATGTCGCCGAGGGTGAGGATGTACTGACTGCCGCCGGTCTTCGCCACCATCGCAGAGAGTTCCGAGCCGAAGGTGCGGAACTGGTTCAAATCTCCGGTCCGATTCGCCAGGTGCATGTCGCCGAGGATGTACACGGAATGGACATCGTTGTCCGCCCGGGAAAGGGAAAAATCGAACCGCTCGGGAACGGTCCGGCCGGACCGTGTCCGGCAGAAAAATTTCGGGAGCAGGTTGTCCGTCGGCACTTCATAGCCACCCGGCACCGTCACGAACACATAGCCGTACTTCTTGGCGGACTTGAGCTGGTACACGCCGTCCTCGTCGGTCAGCACCACCTCCACTCCGTCGGAGACGGGCACGCCCGCCAGGCCCTTGCCTTCGCAGGCGACCAGACCGTAGAGCGTGCTGCCCGCTGCAGGCTGTATTTCGGTATCAGAGGAATAGACGAACTCGACCTGCATCAGGGCATCCGACTTCGTGAGCTGCTTCTTGACGTTCCCGCGCTGGATGTACACGTTGTAGCTGCCGGATGTCATGCCATTGAAGAGGGCGATCGTGAAATGGGTTCCTTCCACCTGCAGGATGTCGCAGGTGTGAAGGGTGCCGTTGCTGCCGAGCAGAACTTTGTCCGTGACGAGCGGCGCCTTCCCGTACATGATCCGGAACTGCATGGATGTCGCCCCCGATGCGAGGGTCACCTTGGCAGGCACTTCGAACTGGACATCGAACGATGCGGCATTCCTGCCGCCTTCCGTGGAATCGTGACCGCAGGCCTGGAGCAACAGCAAAACCAGCACCGCGAATCGGAAAATGCGTATTGAATTTTTCATTTTGTGAACCTCGCTCCTGCAAATATCGCTATATTTGCGCAAACTTCATTGCCTTCAATTGTGATTCGTCACATAATTTTAACAGCAGCATGTGGAATTTCTTAGCGCCTCCCCCGTTCCGGGAGGAACTCCCGGCGGAAAAAGCCGGCCCTCGCTACCGGAGCCTCCGTTGGCAGGTATT
>CABTXO010000390.1 GCA_902488725.1 uncultured Bacteroidales bacterium | reverse complement strand
GGATGCTGGTCTCGAAAATCGCGGACGCGCAGTTTTCGGTGGTGGATTCGGAGGCGGACGCGCTGCTGCTGGAGAACAACCTCATCAAGCAGTACAAACCGCGCTACAACATCCTCCTGAAGGACTCGAAGACCTATCCCTGGATCGTCATCACGAAGGATGACTATCCGAAAATCTATCTGACCCGTCGCGTGGACCGCCGCAGCGGCACCTATTTCGGCCCCTACAGCTCCGTGACCCATGCCAACTACCTGCTGGACTTTTTCCGCAAGAACTATCCCCTCCGCTCCTGCAATCTGCGCATCACGTCCGATGCCATCCTGCAGCACAAATTCCGTCCCTGCCTGGATTTCCACATCGGCCGCTGCAAGGCCCCCTGCATCGGGGCCATCAGCCAGGAGGAATACGCCGCCAACATCCAGGAAATCGCCCGCCTGCTGGGCGGCGGCGCGAACGAAATCATCAGGGAACAGGAAGCCCTGATGAAACAGGCATCTGCCGAGCTGCGCTTCGAGGAAGCCCAGTCCTGCAAGAACAAGATCGAGGTGCTGCGCCAGCACTATGCCCGCTCCATCATCACCGCGGCGGCAGACACGGACTGCGACGTGTTTTCCTTGGTCTTCGAAGCCTCGGAGGCCTTCGGCAACTTCCTCCGGGTGCGTGGCGGGGCCATCATCCAGTCTTTGAACCTGGGTTTCAAGCTGAACATCGAAGAAGAACCGGCATCGGTGCTGAGCACCTTCATTGCGGAGATCGAGGCGAAATTCGGGGCGCTGGCGAAGGAAGTCATCGTTCCCTTCAAGCCGGACGTAGAAATCGACGGAGTCGCCTTCCGAATCCCGGTCCGCGGCAGCAAACTGTCCCTGCTGGAACTCAGCGCCAAGAATGCCCGGGAATATCTCTTCAATTCCCTCAAGCAGCGTGAGCACACCGATCCCGATCAGTTCCGCAGAACCGTGCTGGAAGAACTGCAGCATGCGATCGGCATGCGGGAACTGCCGGTCCACATCGAGTGCTTCGACAACTCCAACATCCAGGGCACCCATCCCGTCGCCTCCTGCGTGGTGTTCCGGAACGGGGTCCCTTCCAAGAGCGAGTACCGCAAATTCAAGATCAAGACCGTCATCGGTGCCAACGACTACGCCTCCATGAAGGAAGTCGTCAACCGGCGCTATGCCCGGATGCTGGAAGAGCATCCGGACGACCTGCCGCAGCTGGTCGTGATCGACGGCGGCAAGGGCCAGCTGGATTTCGCCTGGCAGGCGCTGGCGGAACTCGGATTGACCGAAAGGCTCACGGTCGTCGGTCTGGCGAAGCGGTTGGAGGAAGTCATTCGCGTGGGAGACCCCTATCCGCTCTTTCTGGACCGCAATTCACAGGCCCTGAAGGTCCTGCAGCATATTCGCGACGAAGCCCACCGCTTCGGCATCACCTTCCACCGCAACCTGCGCAGCAAGGCGCAGATCCACAGTGCGCTGCGTGAAATCAAAGGTGTCGGGGAGCAGACCGAGCGGCGGCTCCTGATGCACTTCGGTTCCGTGGCCCGCATCGCCGCCGCCAGCCTGGAGG
>CABTXO010000389.1 GCA_902488725.1 uncultured Bacteroidales bacterium | reverse complement strand
GGGGAGCAAGAAGGTGAAACTGATCGACCAGCTGACCCTGAACACCGGCTACAACTTCCTGGCGGACTCCCTGAAGATGAGCAACGTGGGCGTGTCGATGTCGACCTCCGTCTTCGGCAAGCTGGGCGTGAGCGCGAATGCGAACTTCGACCCCTACGCCGTCGATTCCCGCGGGCGGAGGATCAACAAGTTCAGCCTGGTCTCGACGGGCGTTCCCCTGCGGCTCACCAACATGAGTGCCTCCCTCTCCTATTCGCTGTCGGGAAAAGGTTCCCTGAACGGGAACGACGGGAGCGCGAAGGGCGGTTCCGGAAAAGGCGGTGAAGGCAACCCCGCCGACTACTACCGGCGCATCTACTACCATCCCGTGACCGGGGAATATATTCCCGGCGGCTGGCTATACTACACCAATCCGAACGTGCCCTGGTCCTTGAACCTGAATTATTCGTTCAACCTTTCGCGGTCATATTCCTACACCAACGAGCAGCTCGTCCTGAACAACAACTACACGCAGACGCTCGGGGTCTCCGGCTCCATCCAGCTGACGCCGAAACTGTCCATGCAGGTGCAGTCGGGCTTCGACTTCATAGCCATGAAGATGACCACGTCGCAGATTTCAGCGCGCTACGACCTCCACTGCTTCAACATTTCGGTGCAGTGGGTGCCGATGGGCATGTACCAGTCCTATTCCTTCCTGATCTCCGCGAATGCGGCGGCTTTGGCAGACCTTTTGCGGTTCAAGAAGAGTTCCAGCTACTGGGACAATTAGGTATTTGCATTTCCGGAATAATGTTCCTACATTTGCATGTCTTTTCAGCATCTGAAGACCTCTGCATCACTCATATGATCCAATTCCCGGCGTCCGGCCGGAACCAATTCTCAATTTATGCCATACAGTTTATTTGAACTCAACAAGTTGAACAAAGAGCAACTCGACGAAGTCGCGCAGAAGTACGACATCAAGAACGCCAAAAAACTCGACAGCGAAAACCTCGCATACGCCATTCTGGATGCCCAGGCACAAGTCGAATCCCTCAAACCTGAAGAGGAGAAGCCGAAGGCGAAACGGGGCCGTCCCCGGAAAACGGCGACGCCTGCGAAATCCGCCGTAAAGAAGGAGGCGGCCGAGACCAAGCCTGCGGCTCCTGCGACGCCCAAGTCCGCCGAACCGGCGGCCAAGCGAACATCCAGGCAGAAGCCGGGCCGCAAGCCCACTGCCGCCAAGGCGGCGGCTTCTGCCGAACGGAAGGCGGAAACTCCTGCAGATGCAAAGCCTGCAGCACCCGAGACACCCGATGCGCCCAAGGCGGCGGTTTCTGCCGAACGGAAGGCGGAAACTCCTGCGGACGCGAAGCCCGCAGCACACGAGGCACCTGATGCGCCCAAAGCGGCGGCTTCTGCCGCACCCGCTCCCGTGACGGACACGAAGACATCCAAAGCAGCCGCGCCGGCTCCGGAAGCGGCTCCGCAGACGGATGACGCCGCCAAGGCGCCCGACCAGACGGTCAACGGGAAAGAGTTCATCCACCAGCTGTTCGACGATCTGAAGGACGATCCTGCAGCGGCGGCCGACCGC
>CABTXO010000388.1 GCA_902488725.1 uncultured Bacteroidales bacterium | reverse complement strand
AATTCGTACACCGGTTCGGGCGAGGAACCGTAATTCTTGTTCACGACGCAGTCCGATCCCATCAGGTCGTAGAGCATCAGGAAGCCGGACACGCCTTGGTAACTGGCGCCGGGCTGTTCCATCGGGTCGCCGACCAGGAAGGATTTGTAGGTCGAAGTGAGCACTTGGGACAGACCGGCCGTACTGGAGGTGAAGGTCCCGGAATCGACTTTCGTTGCGTCGCCGGTCGTCAGCTGGTCTTCGCATCCCGCCAAGGAGAGGCCGAAAACCGCGATTCCTATGAGTGTAAAGAATTTTTTCATGTTGTTTGCGAATATTCGAAAAATGTCAGAAGGAAATTTGGACACCGCCCATGTACACGCGCCGCGAGCTCATGTTCCCGTTGTCCGTGTCCGTGTTGCCGTTGTAGTTGTTGCCGAGAATACCGGTTTCCGGATCCGTGTGCATCTTTGCCAACGTTCCGAATGTCAGGGTATTGTCTGTGCTTAAATAGAAGCGTACATGGGACATGCAGACCTTCTTGAGGAGGGACTCGGGAAGCGTGTAGCCCAGGGTGACGTTGCGAAGACGGAGGTAGTTGTTGTCGAACACGAAGAAGTCGGAACCTTTCCGGTTGTCTCCGGCCTTCTCGTTGCTCCACCGCGGGTAAGTCTTGACATCTCCGGGCTTCTCCCAGACGTTTCCAGCCACCACATCCTGCATCAGGCCCACTCCTTTGCGGAGCGTTCCGCTCTCGACGAACACGTAGTTGAACACTTTCGAGCCGAAGGAGCCATACCACATGAAGGAGAAGTCGAAGTTCTTGAATGTAAATGAATTGGTGATGGATCCGAAGGCCTTCGGGATTGCAGTGCCGTTCCACTGATAGTCATTGGACGTGACATCGGAGTAGCTGGTCGTGGTCTTCCAGCCGTCTTTTCCGTCCCGGATGAGGTAGCGGAGAAGTCCTGTTTTCGGATCGACGCCGGCATTCTTCACATTGTAGAACTCGAACAGCGAATGACCTTCCTCAAGACGGTATTTGATGCCTCGGTTGGAGTAGATGTAGGCACCGCCGGGCAAGTAGGTGACCTCGTTCTTCAGCGTGGAGAAGTTCACGTCGATGTCCCAGGCAAAGTCTTTGGTTTGGATGGCCCGCACGCCCAGCGTCAGTTCGATGCCGGAGTTGCGGACGTTGCCGAGATTCGTGTTGTAGCCGGTTGCGCTGCCGACTTGTGCGGAACTCGGCAGGGCGAGGTAATAGAGCAGGTCTTTGGCCCCGCGGGTGTAGTACTCGATGGTCCCGTTGAGGCGGTTCCCCAGCAGGTTGAAGTCCGCAGCGATGTTGAACTGCTGGTTCTTTTCCCACTTGAGTTCCGGGGTTGCGAGCGTGGAGGGTTTGTAGCCGGACTTCCCGTAGAAATTGTCCGGTTCATAGTAGGACTGGTAGGCATAGAAGATCTCTCCTCCGGCGGATCCGTCCCCCGTGTTCCGCGAGAACAGCCGGTCGTTGCCGGAGGTTCCGTAGCTGGTGCGGAAGACCAGATTGTCGGGATGGACGCCTGCCGCCTGCAGGGCCTGCACGGAATGCTGGGTCGGCTT
>CABTXO010000387.1 GCA_902488725.1 uncultured Bacteroidales bacterium | reverse complement strand
CCAGCTTGGTGCGCGCCGCGAGCTGTTCCGCCTCCACCATCAAGGCGATCCGGCATGCGGCATCCGGCATCCCGGACTCCGGAAGCCGGGATATGCCGGAATAGACGATGCCCAGCACCGTCTGTTCCCGTGCGATCCGGAGGAGGATGTCCCATTCTTCCGCCGTCGCGGCAAAGCCGCCGACGGGCGTGTCCGTCAGGCCCGCCCTGAGCAGGATGAAAAATTTCCCGATGATTTCCCGGTCCAACCTCATGGCGCCAGCAGACGGTTTTCTTTCCAGGAACGGACCATGTCCTCCGCATCTGCAGCGGCCGTGGCCGCATCGATGCCATATTCTTCGACCAGCTGCTGCGCCAGCCAGTCCGTGTCGAAGTCCCTGCCTTCCGCCCTGCGCCAGAGGAAGGCGGCGCTCTCGTTCAGCGGCAGGACCCGCGTCAGACGCACCTGCTCGCCCTCGTTGATGAGCAGGCGGGTGTCACCCAATTCGCGCAGAATGTAATCTTTTCTCAGTCTCATATCTTTTCAAATGCGGTGCGGGGAACCCGGGCTTTCGCCTGCAGCAGGCCGCACAGACTCACTACGATGTAGGTTTTGTTGCCGGCTTCGAGCACCTGGCCCTCCACGCCCTTCAATTTGCCGCGGACCACCCGGATCCTGTCGCCCGCCGCCACGGGCTGCCCGGCCAGGCCCGTCACTTCCTCTTCCTCTTCTCCCAGCACCCGGACGAAATCATCCATCTGCTTGTCGGGAATGACCAGCAGCGTGCTTGTGGACCGGTCGATGATGTAGTGCAGGGGAATGCCCCAGGCATTGGCCAGTTCCAGGGCGACCGGCTTGGTCGCACGCAGGAAGACGAGGTTGTTGATGAGCGGTTTCTCGACCTTCCGCCGGCGTCCGTTCCGCTCCACGGTCGTGATTTTGGTCGGAATGAAAAGCTCCACCCCTCGTTCCGCAAGTTTGCGCCCGATGCTCAGTTCCTGTCCGTAGCGCGTGCGGGAGGCGAACCAGCAAAGTTTCTCGTCCATGGCTTGTCAGAAGATCTTGCCGAACACGATGCTGCAGAATGTGTTCCAGAGCACGCGGCAGTCGAAAGCCACCGACCGGTGGCTCAGGTAGTAGAGATCCAGATCCAGCCGGCGCAGCATCTTGTCCATGCTGTCCGCATAGCCGTTGTACAGGGTCGCGTAGGAGGTCACACCCGGGCGGATCTGGTAGAGGTACTTGTAGCGCGGATTCTGCGCCAGGATCTGGTCGATGTAGTGTTGCCGCTCGGGCCGGTAGCCGATGAAGGACATGTCCCCGACGAACACGTTACAGAGCTGCGGGAGTTCGTCCAGATGGTGCTTCCGCAGGAATTTGCCCACTTTGGTGATCCGCGGGTCGTCGTCCCCGGCATAGAGGGCCGGTCCGGCGGATTCGGCATCCAGCCGCATCGAGCGGAACTTCAGGATCATGAAGGGCCTGCCTCCCCGCCCGATCCGTTCCTGCCGGTAGATGGCCGGACCTCCGTCCTCCCTGCGGATGGCGATCCAGCAGATCAGGAAGAGGGGGGGGAACACAGATCGGAAGAGCACACGTCTG
>CABTXO010000386.1 GCA_902488725.1 uncultured Bacteroidales bacterium | reverse complement strand
TGGCGCGCGAACTGATCAACCGGATCCAGAACCTCCGCAAGAGCAGCGGCTTCGAGGTCACGGACAAGGTGGAGGTACGGATCTTTGCCGACGGTGCAAGCGCGGATGAAATCGCCGCATCGCTGCGCGGGGGATTCCGGGAATATGTGGCTTCGCAGACATTGGCAAAGTCGATTGCAATACACCCGCTTTCCGAGGCCGGTGACGCCGCGGACGTGGAGTGGGAAGAGGGGCAGGTGAAGATACAAGTCACCAGATAGATCATAAACTCATTAATCAGCGAGACGATGGCAAAAGAGGAAACAACAGTGGAGAGAACCCGTTACAGCGACGCGGAACTCGAAGAATTCAGGGTGATCATCCAGGATATGCTGGTCAAGGCCCGGAAGGAATATGACACCCTGCGTCAGGTCGTGATGCACAACGGGAGCAATGACATCGAGGACACGACCCCTTCCTTCAAGACGGTCGAGGACGACGGTGCCTACCAGCTTTCCAAGGAGGAGGCCAGCCAGCTGGCCCAGCGCCAGTACAAGTTCATCCAGAACCTGGAGGCTGCCCTGGTGCGCATCGAGAACAAGACCTACGGCATCTGCCGCGTTACGGGCAAGTTGATCCCCAAGGAGCGGCTCCGTCTGGTCCCGCACGCCACCCTGACGGTGGAAGCAAAGGAAATGCTTGCGAAGAAAGGCCAGAATTGATTCCGTCGTGAAAATTTCCAAGGGCAAGGGACTCTTGTTGCTGGGCGTGTGCCTGGTGGTCGTGGATCAGGTGATCAAGATCCTCGTCAAGACCAACATGTCCATCGGCGAGCACTTCTCCGTGATCGGGAACTGGTTCCAGATCCTCTTCATCGAGAACGAGGGCATGGCCTTCGGCATGAAATTCGGCGGGGCGACCGGCAAGATCCTCCTGTCCGTCTTCCGGATCGGCCTGTTCGGCTTCCTCTGCTGGTGGATCAGCCGCCTGGTCCGGAAATCTTGGCTCCGGGATGCGGTCGGCAGGCCTGTGGTCAAGAATGGACGCTTTCAACTCGACCGGTGGGAGGACGGCCGGCCCAAGGTTCCGACCGGAGTCCTCGCAGGACTGACGCTCATCACCGCCGGTGCTTTCGGAAACATCATCGACAGCTTGTTCTACGGGATGATCTTCAGTGCGTCCGCCCCCGGCGTCGTCGCCTCGTTCGGCGGCAGCTACGCACCCTTCCTCTCCGGGAAGGTCGTGGACATGCTGTATTTTCCGCTCATCGACACCACCTGGCCCGCATGGATGCCCTTCGTCGGAGGCGAACGGCTTCTCTTCTTCGCCCCGGTCTTCAACTTCGCCGACAGCTGCGTCACCGTCGGTGCGTTCTACCTCATTCTCTTTCAGTACAAGTTCTTTACGCACGAAGACAAGCAGGCGGCGTGACCTGCTTTTTGCAAGTCGTGAAAAATTAATATCTTTGCACGCCTTTCCGGAATCGGTCCGCCTTCGGCTGCCGTTCCTCCGAGGCGACGACAATGGAAGGTTGGCCGAGTGGTCGATGGCGGCAGTCTTGAAAACTGTTGAGCTTTAGGGCTCCGGGGGTTCGAATCCCTCA
>CABTXO010000385.1 GCA_902488725.1 uncultured Bacteroidales bacterium | reverse complement strand
AGGTTTGATGGTGATGTCGGCGGCCGCCTTGAGGTAGTTGCCGATCTTCTCGATGTTGGACGCGAATTTCTCGTGGTACCACACGGCACGCAGATTCCCGACGGAATCCCGCTCGATCATCGTGTAGGGGCTCGTCTTGAGCGAGTCCGGACAGGCATCGAATTCCTCCCGGGTCATGCCGGCGGGATAGAAGTTGGCGCCGAGGGGACGCTCGCCGTATTCCTCGATGAAGGGCTTGCCGTCCAGACGGTCCCAGGGACCGTAGTTGATCATCGCATAGGCACGCAGCCGTGCGTCTCCCAGTCCGTCCATCAAGGACCGGTCGCCAAAGGCCTGCCGCCAGTAGATGCTGTCCACCTGATCGGCCGCGAACTTGTAGAGATTCAGGACCGCCTTCCCGTTGTCGGAAATGCCGGACAGGTCCGGAGCCGGGATCTTCACCAGCGCATATTCATCCAACTTTTTTTCCAAGGCGGTCTTGCGCTCCGTCTTGCAGGAAGCGACAACCGCAATGAGCAACAATGCCAGAACGATTTTTTTCATATGAGGTTTGCTATTTTACTCCCGTCACAAACAATCTTGCAAATATAGTGATTATTCATGAAAAAAGGCACATCGGGATCGAAACCGATGTGCCTTTCCGATACTCCGGAGGAAGATTAGATGATGCCCTGCTCGAGCATGGCCTGCGCGACTTTCATGAAACCGGCGATGTTGGCACCCTTCACGTAGTCGATGTGGCCGTCGGGCTGGGTTCCGAACTTCACGCACTGCTCGTGAATGTTCTCCATGATCCAGTGGAGTTTGTCATCCACTTCCCGGGCGCTCCAGCTGATGTGCTGGGCGTTCTGGGTCATTTCAAGACCGGAAGTCGCAACGCCGCCCGCGTTCACGGCCTTGCCGGGCGCGAACAGGAAGCCGTTGTGCTGGAAATAGTGGATGGCATCCGGCTGGCAGCCCATGTTGGACACTTCGCAACAGCACCAGCAACCGTTCTTCTTCAGTTCCTGCGCATCCTCGAGAGCGAGTTCGTTCTGGAAGGCGCAAGGGAGGGCGATGTCGCAAGGAACGCTCCAAGCCTTCTTGCCAGCGGTGAACTGCACCTTTCCCGGGAACTTCGTGGCGAGGTCCTCGACCAGGTTGCGGTTGGAGGCGCGCATCACCAGCAGGTAGTCGTTCATCTCGTCGGTCATGCCTTCGGGAATCACGCAGACACCGTCCGGTCCGGAGACCGCGACGACCTTCGCGCCGAGCTGCATCGCCTTCTTGGAGGCGCCCCAGGCCACGTTGCCGAAGCCGGAGATGGCCACCTTCATGCCCTTGATGTCCTTGCCCGCCTTGTGGAGCAGGTGCTGGGTGAAATAGAGGGCACCGAAGCCGGTCGCCTCGGGACGGAGGATGGAGCCTCCCCAGGTAGCGCCCTTCCCGGTGAGCACACCGGTGTGGTACTCACGCGCGAGCTTCTGGTACATGCCGTTCAGGAAACCGATTTCGCGTCCGCCTACACCGACATCTCCAGCAGGGATGTCCTGGTCGGGACCGATGCAGCGCCAGAGTTCCAGCATGAAGGCCTGGCAGAAGCGCATGATTT
>CABTXO010000384.1 GCA_902488725.1 uncultured Bacteroidales bacterium | reverse complement strand
CTTGTCCAGCGGCATCGTGCTCGTGATGTTCCCGACCGAAATCGTCACCGCCTTGTTGGAAATCCGGACCACCTCTCCCACCATGCCGTTGTCCTTCACGCGCACCTTCTCGCCCACCTTCAGCGGGCCGCCGCGGAACTCCTCCATGGTCATCTCGTCGCCCCCCGGCTTGCGTTCCTTCCGCTTCTTTCCCTGCTTGCGGGAATTCAGCTGCTGCAGTTTGCGCTCCACATAGTCGTCGTGGTTCTTCTGCTCCTGCTCCTTCTTGCTCTGCAAGGCGGACATGAAGTCCTGCAGCTCCTTCCGGGCGCCCTGGGTCTTTTCCTTGTCGGCCTGCGACTCCTTGATCGTGCGGATGGTGTTCTCGACCGTGCGGTTGGCCCCCTTGACGATGTCCTCCGCCTGCTTCGCCGCCTGGTCGAGGATGTCCTTCTTCTTCTGCTTGATGCCCTCCAGCTCCCTCTGGTAGCGCTCGGTGATGCTTTCCAGCGTCTTGTCCGTGTTGCGGATGTGCTGCAGCCGCTCGTCCAGCGCCCGGCGGTTCTTCACGATCCGCCGGAGGTTCCGCTCGATGCCCACGAATTCTTCGCCCGCCCGCGTCTCCGCATCCTTCACGATGTTCTCGGGCAGGCCCATCTTCCGGGCCAGTTCGAAGGCGAAGGAGTTGCCCGGCAGGCCGATGTCCAGCTGGAACAGCGGTTCGATCTTCGCGGCGTCGAAGAGCATCGCCCCGTTGATCACCCCCGTCTCGGCTCCCGACGCATAGAGTTTGAGGTTCGTGTAGTGCGTGGTGATGACACCGTACACGCCCCGCTTGTCCATCTCGGACAGGATGGCTTCGGCGATCGCTCCGCCCGCGGCGGGTTCCGTGCCGGAGCCGAATTCGTCAATCAGGATGAGCGTCCTGGCGTCCGCGTCCCGGAGCATCGTCTTCATGTCTTCCAGGAAGGAACTGTAGGTGCTCAGGTCGTTCTCCAGGCTCTGGTCGTCGCCGATGCTGACCATGATACGGGCGAAGACCGGCATCTCGGACGTCTCGGAGGTCGGAATCAGCATGCCCCACTGGAACATGTACTGCAGCAGTCCCGCCGTCTTCAGGCAGACGGACTTGCCGCCGGCGTTCGGTCCGGAGATCAACAGAATATGTTTCTGCGGCGTGAGCCGGATGGAGACCGGGACGATGCTTTTCTTTTCCCGGAGCAGCGCACGCTCCAGCAGGGGATGGCGGGCCTTCCGGAGGTCCATCTCGCCGTTTTCGGACAGGATCGGGATGCCGGCCTTGAATTCCAGGGCGACCTGAGCCTTGGCCACCAGGAAGTCGATTTCGCCCACGTAGGCGGCCGCTCCCATCAGGTCGGGGACGTAGGGCCTTACAAAATCGCTGAATTCTGCGAGAATATGCTGGATTTCCTGGGCCTCTTCGGCGCGGAGGCTGGCGACTTCGTTCTCGAGTTCGATGATTTCCAGCGGTTCCACGAAGGCCGTCTTGCCGGTCGAAGAAGAATCGTAGACAAAGCCCTGGATCTTTTTCTTGTGAGAAGCGCTCACCGGGATCAGCAGCTTGCCGTCCCGGATCGAGAGGCTTGCGTCTG
>CABTXO010000383.1 GCA_902488725.1 uncultured Bacteroidales bacterium | reverse complement strand
AGCTCCGTTTCCGCCGCCGGAGCGTGCGCCTCGAACCAGTCCAGGATCTTGGAATATCTCTGTCTCTTCAGCATGTCGGGGTCAGATGGTCAGGGCCAGGTCGATCACTTCGTTGTTGATGTTTTCCGTGCAATGCTCCTTCTTGCACACGAAGACCCGGCCCGGGTATTTCTCGAAGATGTTCCGGTTGTGCGTGACCATGATGACGGCCGTACCGTCCTCGCGGTTGATCCGCGTGAGCAGTTTCAGGATCCCGTCCGCAGTCTCGTTGTCCAAGTTGCCGGTCGGCTCGTCCGCAATGATGAGCCGGGGGGCGTTCAGCAGGGAGCGCGCGATGGCGATCCGCTGCTGTTCGCCTCCGGACAGCTGGTGGGGCATCTTGTGCGCCTTGTTGACCATTCCGACATCCTCCAGCACTTCGCAGATCCGTTTGTCGATTGCGTTCCGGTCTTTCCAGCCGGTGGCCTTCAGCACGAATTCCAGATTCCCTTCCACCGTGCGGTCCATCAGCAGCTGGAAATCCTGGAACACGACGCCCAGGGTGCGGCGCAGGAACGGGATGTCCCGGTCCTTGATGCCGTTCAGCTGAAAGCCGCAGACCATCCCGGAACCCTTCCCGAGGGGATTCTCCCCGATGATGGTCCGGATGATCGAAGTCTTCCCCGTGCCGACCTTGCCCACGATGTAGACGAAGTCACCCGGAAAGATGTCCATGTCCATGTCGTAGATGACGGCGGTTTCTCCGTTGAAAATGTCCGCGTCCCGGAAGGAGACAAGCGGCTCGCTTTTTGATGCAGTGTGGAGGATCTCTTCCATATTCATACAAATATACGTGATTTTATCCAGTATATTCGTTTATATTCGTTAATTTTGTAAGATATTTTTTGGGAAATAAAATGAACTTCGGCTTCCAAATGAAAAGCAAACTCCTCGCGGCGGTGATCGCCGTCATGGTTTTCTGCCCGGGACCGGGTCTGAAGGCGCAGGAACCCGTTCCGGATGCGTTCCGGCAGGCGATGGATCTGTATGAACACGGACTGTTCGAACGGGCGGAGACCCTCTTCGGCCAATTGTATGCGGCGAACGGCGACTTCGTGGCGCGGGGCTATGAGACCCTCTGCTCCGTCCGCCTCCAGGAACCCGGCTGCGAGCGGCTCGCGGAGACCTTCATTGCGGAACATCCGTATTCGTCGCTTGTACCGCAGCTCCACTTCTACAGCGGCCTCAACCGATTCGACCGGAACGACTATGCCGGCGCCGCATCGGCCTTTGCCGAGATCGAGCGCAAGGATCTCTTCGGCGACCAACTGCCGGAATATTCCTTCAAGAACGCCTATGCCTGCTTCGAAACGGGGGATATCCCGGCCGCGAAGGCAGGATTCAAGCATGCGGAAAAGATGCCCCCCTCCGACTATACGGCCCCTTCCCGCTATTCGCTGGGCTACATCAATTATTCCGAAAAGCATTTCGCGGAAGCCTACGACTGGTTTGAAAAGGCTGCGAAGGATCCCCGGTTCGCGGACATGTCGCAGTACTACATGCTGGAATGCCGGTTCATGCAGAAGGACTACCGCTATGTGACCGGCAACGGCCCGGAACTTTT
>CABTXO010000382.1 GCA_902488725.1 uncultured Bacteroidales bacterium | reverse complement strand
GGTCATGCCACCGAGGTGGGCGGTGCAGTCTTGGACAGGGGCAATTTCGACTGGAAGGCGGATGCCGCCCGCTAGCCGGGCCTTACGACACCCGACGAAAGCTACCACGGCCTGACCTACACGAAGGCCTTCGGGAAGAACGCCTACATGTCCAAGATCCTGGCCCAGCTGATGCGGGACTTCGGATCGATTCCGGCCCCGATGAACTGCTTCCTGCTGAACCTCGGGCTGGAGACCCTGCACCTGCGGATGCCCCGCCACAGCGAGAACGGCCTGAAGGTCGCGCAATGGCTGGAGTCCCGTCCGGAGGTGGCCTGGGTCAGCTACAGCGGACTGGAAAGCAGCCCGGATCATTCCCTGGCGCAGAAATACCTGCCGGACGGCCAGTGCGGCGTGATCGCCTTCGGCCTGAAGGGAAGCCGCGAAGAGGCCATCCGGTTCATGGACCATCTCGAATTCGTGGCCATCGTGACCCACGTGGCCGACGCGCGGACCTGCGTTCTGCATCCGGCCAGCCACACCCACCGCCAGCTTTCGGACGAACAGCTCCGGGAAGCGGGCATCGCCCCGGATCTCATCCGGCTCTCGGTCGGCATCGAAGCAGCCGAAGACATCATTGCGGACCTTTCCCAGGCAATGGAAAAAGTGTGAGCATGCTGCACCGCCGTTCTCTGAATATGCTGCTCGCGGGGCTTCTCTGGGGCCTGTGCCAGCTGCCGGTGTCCGCCGGCGCCTGGATTCGCATCAACCAGCTGGGCTACCTCCCGGACGCCACCAAGGTGGCGGTGCTGCTGAGCAGCGAGGAGTGTCGGTGCGGCGATTTTGAATTGGTGGACTGCTTCACGGGCGAGGCGGTCTTCCGGGGGACCGGCAAAGACGTCCGACCGACCGGGGCGCTGGGGCCGATGCAGATGACGGCCCGGCTGGATTTCAGCAGCTTTCGTCGGAAGGGTGCCTACCGCATCCGGGTCTTCCTCCGCTCCGATGACCTTGTCTCGGTGACGGAATCCGACATCTTCCCCATAAACCCGCGGGTCTACGACGGGACGGCGGATTTCGTGCTGAACTACATGCGCCAGCAGCGCTGCGGCTGGAATCCCTTCCTGCGCGACAGCTGCCACACGAAGGACGCCATCATCGTGGGGCATCCGGACCCGGCGAAAGACAGCACGCACCTGGATGTACGCGGCGGCTGGCACGATGCCTCGGACTGCCTGCAGTACACGGCCACCTCCGCCAACGCCATCTACCAGATGCTCTTCGCCTTCCAGCAGCATCCGGAAGCCTTTCCGGACCATTACCGGGCGGACGGAACGAATGGCTCCAACGGCATCCCCGACATCGTGGATGAAATCCGCTGGGGGCTGGAATGGCTGGACAAGATGAATCCCGCCCCCGGGGAGCTGTACAACCAGATCGCGGACGACCGGGACCATGTCGGGATGCGGAAGCCCCACGATGACCAGGCCGACTACGGTTGGGGCAAGGGCCAGGAGCGGCCGGTGTGGTTCTGCTCGGGAGAACCCCAGCAGCGGGGCCGGCACGGCGGCAAGAATGCGACGACCGGCATCGCCAGCACGGCGGGCAAGTTCGCCTCCGCCTTCT
>CABTXO010000381.1 GCA_902488725.1 uncultured Bacteroidales bacterium | reverse complement strand
ACAGGCCGGCAGGAGACCCCGGCTTCGGCTTTGTCTGCGCGGAAGGTGACGCCCCGGACACGATCCGCTACAAGTACCTGTTCGGCAGACTGTCCGCCGAAGGGGATGCGGCCACCGACCTGGAGCTCAATCCGCTCGACACGACTCCGCACCTGACGGCCCGCGACACGATCGTTCCCCCGGACTCCCTGCGGGACATCGACCCGTTTCGCTACCGGTACTATGTCGCGCTGGTGGATTCGCTTACCCACAAACTGACCGTCGATTCCCTCCGCCATGCGGGAGACTCGCTGATCTGGCCGCGGCTGGACTCGCTGTACTATGCCGATTCCGCGGTCCGGGCGAAAGCCGCCTTCGCGGCCTGGTACGCCGGCCTCTCCAAGACCGAGCGCAAGAAATATGACTTCGAGCAGAAATCGAACCGCAAAAAAGCGGTCATGGACAGTATCCTCGCCGTGAAGGACAGCCTGGGCGCCATCCGGGACAGCATCCGGGAAGCGACACCCCGCATTCTGGAGACTTTCGCCCTGACGGACTCCCTGCAGTACAAGCGCATCCTGACCTGGACCCATGAACGCGAGTTCCACCGGATGAAGGTGAAGGAACCGGACACCAACTACAATTACCGGTTCTACGACTATCCCTTCTTCCGGAACGATGTCAACGCCACCTGGCTGGGCGTCGCCGGTTCGGCGGTGCAGTACACGAACTTCTTCAACCGGAAGAGCGAAAACGGGGTTGCCTTCTACGATCCCTACGAATCCTGGAGCTACTCCCCCGCGACGGTCCCGATGTACAATTCAAAGACCCCCTACACGGAACTCGCCTACTTCGGGACCCTGCTGGCCAAGAGCCAGAAAGAGTCTGACAACCTGCACTTGCTGACCACGCAGAACATCTGGCCTGCGCTCAATGTCACCCTGGAATACAACCGCTTCGGCGGGAACGGGATGATGGAGAACGAATCCACCACGAACAAGACCTTCATGGCCACGACCAATTATCTGGGCAGGCGGTACATGCTGCATTTCGGCTACCTGTACAACATGGTGAAGCGGGGCGAGAACGGAGGGCTCACGCAGCGGGAGATGGTTTCGGACACGACCCTGGACGCCCGTGAATACACGATCCGCCTGAGCCAGGCCAGTTCCCGGCTGAAGAAAAACACCTTCTTCCTCGACCAGCAGTACCGGATTCCCTTCACCTTTCTCAAGAAACTGAAGGACCGCAAGATCCTTCGCGCGGAACGGGCCTACCGGGACAGCGTCACCGCCACGGGAGATTCGTCCGCCATCGCAAAAATGCAGCGCCTGCTTGCGGAGCGGGCGCGGCAGCGGGAGGCGGCGGACACCACGGGCGACCTGGATGTCACGACAGCCTTCATCGGGCACAGCAGTGAATATTCCGTTTTCCGCAGAACCTACACCGACCAGATCTCCGCAAGCGACGCCGCGGCCCGGAAGCTCTACGGCGGCAATTTCTTCTACCATCCGACCAACTCTTTCGACTCGGTGCGCGTGATGAAGCTGGAGAACCGTGTCTTCCTCCGGCTGCAGCCGTGGTCCAGCGACGGCATCGTCTCCAAACTGAACGGCGGGATCGGCAACCGCATCTTGAATTT
>CABTXO010000380.1 GCA_902488725.1 uncultured Bacteroidales bacterium | reverse complement strand
TGACTGGAGTTCAGACGTGTGCTCTTCCGATCTCCGGAGCATCGGTTCCACGGCGGCTGGACAAGGTGTTCCACTACGGCGGCCACGGGAACAGTTCGGAAAGCTTCAATGCCCGAATAGATGAAGACCGGGCGTTCTACGAGCAGTTCGGCTTCGGCGCCCCGGACGAACGGGTCCACTACCTCAACTTCGATGAGGACGGCTATGTCAAGAACCGCTTCCGCGAGATTCTGGCGGATCCGGAACTGGACCTCGCGCACATCCACAGCCATGGCGCCGTCGAGACGCAGTTCCTGAGCAAGCAGCCCTACGCCTTCTTGACGACCGGGTTGTCGATCTGGCCGGCAAGGGCGCGGCAATCCTGCAGGATCTCGTTCCTGCGCCAGGAATAGACGTACCACCCGAGGCATTCCGCAGCGCGGGCCCGGAGATCCTCGTCATCGTCGGAACCGATCACCCGGAGCATCGGTTCCACGGCGGCGGGGACGCAGGCGTTCCGCTGTCCGTTCACGGTAAAACGGCGTTCCTTGACGGGGACGGATGGGTCGGCGAGGGCGGCGAAATCCGTACTGTCGGACTGGATGGACCGTTCGATTCTGCCGAGGATGGCATCATAGGTCGCGCGGTCCGGCCATATTCCTTTGCTGCGGGCATACTCTGCATCGAAGGTTTTCTTCACCTCGCCGAAGCGGTACTGGCTCATCGCGTTGACGAGGTGATAGCGGACACGGGATGTCTCGAACGGATCCAGATAATGCCGCACGACGGATTCGAGCAAGGCAGGGGAACCGTTGTTCTCGGCGTAGCGGGCCGCCATTCTGCGGATCAGCTCGTAGGGATCTTCCAAACCTTGC
The DNA here is from genome assembly GCA_902488725.1 of uncultured Bacteroidales bacterium. Classification (GTDB taxonomy): domain Bacteria; phylum Bacteroidota; class Bacteroidia; order Bacteroidales; family UBA932; genus Cryptobacteroides. The sequence continues at coordinate 770 of CABTXO010000380.1, read as the reverse complement.
GCGATGGCCGTTTCAAGGGCATCGCTGCGCCTTCTGACCAATGAAGAGAAGGCTTCCATCCGGACATTGATCCGCTTGTCTTCCCGCAGCACGTGCAACAGCGCGTCATCAGCAAGGTGGCCTGTGGCGGACAGTACTTTCATTCCATAGGCGCAGATGTCCGGAACGGGGGACGGAAGCATCCTTCTGGCATCCCGTACTGTCGGGAATGCCACGATCGCGTCCAGATCCTTGAAACCGGAGGGTTTGGCGGCGAATGCGAAAGTAGGATCTCCGAATATGTGCGACTCCAGGGTCTGGTTCTGTTTCGCCCAATTCCCGACGGAGACCCCGTACGAAAGGAGGCCCATCAGTTCGTTCTTCCAGTGGTCCTGGATGATGTTCACCGAGTTGGCCAGCACCGCGAGCGTGGAGGAGCCGTGTCCGAAAGCATATTCGGAAGCCATGTAGTCGTCGTGGAAGAAGGCGCCGTTGAAGCAGGCATCGAGCAGGAGCACCTTCACGCCGGACGTGTAGCCTTCCATGTCTTCGAGCATGTTGTCCACGGACGCGCTCCGGATCGAGTCTTTCCGAGCGATCTCCGGGTCGTTGAAATTGTCCAGCCAGCTTGCCGGCACCCCCAGCTCGCGGATGATCGCCGCCTTGGTCTTGGCGGTGTCCCGGGCGGACCGCATCCTGCCGCGCAGGTCGGCCTTGACATAGTCCAGATGGTCGGTCGTCAAGAAGGCGTAGGGCTGCTTGCTCAGGAACTGCGTCTCGACGGCGCCATG
>CABTXO010000379.1 GCA_902488725.1 uncultured Bacteroidales bacterium | reverse complement strand
GGGGGGGGGGAAGCGGGGAGGCCCGGGCCCCCTCGAAGAAAGTGTAGGAGCCGTTCTTGATCAAGGAGGGCTTCATCGTGCGCACTCAGCGCGGCCGGATCGCTACAGAACTTGCCTACCGCCATCTCGGGATGGATTCAGAATATCAAATCAACAAAGAAGAAAATGATTCGCTTTTTTAACTTGCTGCTGGCATTGTCGCTCAGCGTCAACGCCTGGTGCTGTACTTCCGTCATCATTTCCGGACGCGTCCGCCCGGACGGGAAGGCCCTGATGCTGAAGCATCGGGATGCCGATGAAATGCACAATGAAATCCGCTGGTTCCAGGGACCCTCCTATTCCTTCATCGGCCTTGTGAACACCCCGTCTCCGGGAGGGGAAGTCTGGGGCGGGACCAACACCGCCGGCTTCAGCATCATGAACACGGCGACTTTCGATCTCAAAGACGACGATGTCCCCCGGACTGAGATGGACAAGGAAGGCATATTCATGTACCGCGCGCTCGGCCTCTGCGCCACCTTGCATGATTTCGAGCATTACCTTGACACCCTTTCGAAGCCTTGGGGCGTGGAAGCCAATTTCGGCATCATCGACGCACAGGGCGGGGCGGCTTATTACGAAGTCAACAACCACAAGTGGACGAAGTTCGACGTGAACGCGATGCCGGCCGGCTACCGGGTCGTGACAAATTTTACCGAAACCGGTCGCGTGGCGGACCGGGTCGGCGTGGAACGCTATGAAAAGACTTCTGCAATCATGAAGGGAATGAACCTCTCCACCGTCGGACACCGGGACCTGATCGACCGGATTTCTCGCTCCGCCAAGCCGATCGAGCGCGAGAGTACCGTCTCCGCACTGGTGTTCGAAGGTGTTGCGCCGGGGGAAGATCCGTCCCGCACGATCATGTGGACGCTCTGCGGCTTTCCGTCCAGCGCGCTCTGCCTGCCGTTCACGGTCCGGTACCACAACACTGGCATCACCTCCCTGATCTGCAGCAACGCTCTCTACGTTAAGAATAAGACGCAGCTGCGGGGCTGTCCCGAGGTCTGCCGGAAGATCGAACGTTCCGTGGAGAAGAAATTCAATTTCGGCCTTTCAGAACGGGAATATGCCGCCTTGGTGTCCTCGGCAGTCCGAAAATACATCAATGCATCCCTCAAAATTGCGGAATCCGATAAAAATGACTAAAATTGCAGTCCGATTCCGCATTATCTGAAAAAAAATATCTCAAACATATTCAAAAATGGCCGATAAATTAATCTCGAAGATTCCTGACGGTCCTTTGGCTGAGAAGTGGACGAAGCGCAAATCCGAACTTCATCTTGTCAATCCGAACAACAGGAGAAAGCTGGAAATCATCGTCGTAGGAACCGGTCTTGGAGGAGCTTCCGCAGCCGCCTCCCTTGGAGAACTCGGTTACAACGTAAAGATTTTCTGCATCAGCGATTCTCCCCGTCGGGCGCATTCCATCGCCGCGCAGGGGGGCATCAACGCCGCAAAGAACTACCAGAACGACAACGATGCCGTCTACCGCCTTTTTTACGACACGATCAAAGGCGGCGACTACCGCAGCCGGGAAGCGAACGTGTATCGTCTGGCGGAAGTCAGCGCGGCCATCATCGACATCGTTGAGGACAACATCAAG
>CABTXO010000378.1 GCA_902488725.1 uncultured Bacteroidales bacterium | reverse complement strand
TAGCAGAGGATAGACACAAGAAGGGATGTCAGGCCGGGTGGTGTTCACGATGGCTCCCGACCTGCAGGACCCCCCGGAGGAGATTCCGGAGATGTACCGGATGGTCACGGAGGAGGGCTGCGACGTGGTTTCGGGCTGGAAACAGCACCGCCAGGACAACAAGGTGACCAAGAACCTGCCGTCGAAACTGTACAACGCCACGGCGCGCCTGATCACGGGGATCAGGCTTCACGACATGAACTGCGGGCTGAAGGCCTACAGGAACGAGGTCGTGAAGAGCATCGAAGTCTACGGCGAGATGCATCGGTACATCCCTTACCTGGCGAAGAACGCCGGTTTCGACCGGATCACGGAGAAGCCGGTCCACCACCAGAAGCGCAAATTCGGCAAGAGCAAGTTCGGAATGGAGCGATTCGTCAACGGCTTTCTGGATCTGCTGTCGCTGTGGTTCCTCAGCACCTTCGGCAAGAAGCCGATGCACTTCTTCGGCTACACCGGGATCTTCATGTTCTTCGTCGGATTCGTGATGACGGTATGGATCATCGCCGCAAAACTAGTGCACCAGGCGCAGGGAACCGCCTTCCGCGCCGTCACGGACCAGCCGCTGTTCTACCTTGCGCTGGTCTGCCTGATCCTGGGCGTCATGCTCTTCCTGGCAGGATTTGTCGGAGAAATGATTTCCCGCTCCTCACCCGAACGCAACCATTACAACATCAAAGACCGTTTCTGAATATGAACGATTCCATTACGAGCTGGGACAAAGCAGCCAAATCCGGGTTGATCCTCGGGCTCGCGACCATCGCCTTCATGCTGGTTTCCACCCTTTGCAACTCCGCTTTCGGGGGGGCGGGGAACTTCGGCAAGAACTTTCTGGGCGCGTCGCTGGGATTTCTCCTCTGGGCCGGGAAAATTGCAGTCTGCATCCTGCTGATGCGGCATTTCCTGAAGCGTCTGGTAGCTGACAATCCCGCCGCGGACAATTCCGACACGCTGAAACACGGGATCAAGATCGCTTTGTTCTCGTCCCTGATCGTGGTGGCCTACAACATTGCAGACGTGCGCTTCCTGCATCCGGACGCCTACACGGAGGCCATCCGGCAGATGGTCGACCAGTTTGCGCCCATGATGGATTCCAACACGCGCGCCGTGATGGAGAAGATGACCGGGAAGATGCCCGTATCCGTCTTCTTATTCCTGTTCCTGTACGATTTCGTGTGGGGATGGGTGCTGTCCTCGCTTCTTTCCCGGAATATTCCCATCCGCGATCCGTTCGCAAAATGAAGATGAAAGTACTCAAATTCGGCGGCACGTCCGTCGGGACTTCCGAAAGCATCCGGAAGGTCAAAACCATTGTCGAAAGCCGGCAGGAGCCGGTGATTCTGGTGGTCTCAGCCCTGGGCGGGATCACCGACCAGTTGATCAAGGCCGCCACCCTCGCGGCGGCGGCAGACCCGTCTTTCCGGGAAGTGCTGGGAAGCATCCGTGACCGGCACATCCAGGTGTGCAGCGAGGTTGTGCCCGATCCGGCGGTCCTCGCCGGGCTGACCGCGCGGCTCCGGCCGCTTCTGGACCGGCTGGACCAGATCTGCGAGGGCATATTCCTCATCCAGGCTCTTCCGGAAAAGTCCCGCGACGAGATCGAGAGCATGGGCG
>CABTXO010000377.1 GCA_902488725.1 uncultured Bacteroidales bacterium | reverse complement strand
TCCGCTACCGGTGTGGCGGGATCCGTCGAATTGTCGGTCAGGATCCATTTGTCGCACAGGGGCACGAAATCCCGGAACAGGTAGAATAGTCCGCGGCTGTACCGCCTGCGGATCGTTTCTTCCTTGATGTTGTGCCCGCCGGCCGCGACCCTGGCCTTCACCCGTGCGATCGCGAGCTCCGGAGTGTTCAGCCAGAAGTAGAGGATCGTCACGAAATAGCCTTCCGCCTGCGCATCCCGGATCATCTTCAGCAGGGAACGGGTCGCGAGCGTCGTTTCGATGCAGAAATCCTGCCTGCGCTCGAACAGGTAGCGGATCTTCAGCAGCATGTAGCGGCTGGCCGCCACGGAGGCTTTCTCGGGATTGAAGGGGGCGAGGCTCTTCGCGAATTCGTCCGAGTTCACGAACTCTCCGCAATTGAGGAGTTCCGGCAGCAGGGAATAGGACGCGGTGGTCTTCCCCGAGCCGTTGCAGCCTGATATGATGAAGAGTCTGGGCATATTCGCTACACAAATCGCTTGGGACCGGGATGGTTGATGCCGTAGCCGAACAGGGCGAAGTCCCCCTTGCAGGGGTCGCCGGGGAACAGTTCCGCAAAGCAGTCCGACAGTTCCCGGACGGTCCTGCTGTCCTTCTGCTGCCGCTCCGTAAGCCCGAGGGCCATGGCGACGGCATGTACATGCACATCCAGCGGTATCAAAAGGGATGCCGGATCGGTGTCCCGCCAGATTCCCAGATCCACTTTTCCGTCCCGGCGGACCAGCCAGCGGCGCATCATGTTGAGCTTCTTGTCCGGCGCCCGCGGGTCGGGCTTCCGACCGAGGATCTCCGTGCGCAGCCGGTCCGCGGACAAGGACTCCAGGCTCTCCCTTCCCGCGTAGAAAGCCTGCAGCCGGGCGCATATTCCTGCAATCTCACGCCATTGCACGGTCCGGTGGATGCGGGCTTCGTCATCCCGCCAGACACCCCGCATCACGTAGTCGTAGGGCTTCCAGCCCATTTGGTCGAAGAGGCGGCCGCAGTCCCGCAGGATCATGCAGCGGCGACCCCAGGCGAGGTGGGAAGCGAACACGGCCGCCACCTCCACGTCCTTGAGCGAACATTTCCCGGCCCTCGCCTGTCCGGCGAAACGGGTCGGGAAAATGATCGGGTCGTCCTGGAAATACTGCGGATCGTTGTAGGTGTCCGCCCATTCCCGCAATTGTCTTCCGACGTTCGGGTCCATCAGTCTTTCGTGGCAGCCTCCAGTTTCCTGAGCATGGCGAACATCACGGCACCCGCAACGGTGCAGAGCGCGAGCAGTACGAGCCAGTTGACGTAGAGCGGCACTTTCTTCCACAGCAATCCCGGGATGGAACTCAGGTAGTTTCCAACCGCGGTGGCGGCGAACCAAAGCCCCATCATCAGGCCCTTGTATTTCGGAGGCGCCACCTTCGAGACGAAGGAGATGCCCATCGGGCTGAGCAGCAGTTCCGCGAAGGTGAGGACCAGGTACGTGCCCATCAGATAGGTCGGTACCACGGGATCCGGAGACACGGTGCCGTTCAGTTCGGCCGGGGACATCTGCCCCCGGGACGCGAGGATCATGACGAGATAGCCGCATGCGGCGACAAACATGCCGATCCCGATTTTCTTCGGGGCGGAGGGTTCCATGCCGTTCGTATGCCGTCTTTCGCTTT
>CABTXO010000376.1 GCA_902488725.1 uncultured Bacteroidales bacterium | reverse complement strand
TGCTGGCTGCCGGCTTCGACGCCGTGCTGGAAGCCACCCCGGCGGACATGCCGCTTTCCGAAGCCCTGGTCCCGGCCACGGCCGCCGCCAACATCCGCAAAGCCATCTCAGCCCTTTCCGCCCACGACCGGTAGGCCCGGTAGAGCCGGGCCGCTCAAGCCAGCACGGAAAAGATTTTCGGAATGAGGAGGGAGAGGATGAACTCTTCCTCCATGAAATGGGAGCCGGAATAGAGGGTCCAGGTTCCCGGGCCGAACCAGCGGCGCCAGGTGCGGATCGATACGACCCCGCTGCGACGGTAGCGGTCGCGCGTCCCGAAGAAAGCGAAAAACAGGTCGTGACTCCCGTTGCGGGTGGAGTTCACAAGCGCGTCGGCCCGGACAGCCGGCCATTTGCGGAGCAGTTCCGGTGTGAAATGAAGGGCCTGGCGGTCTCCTTCCTTCGGATGATAGTGCCGGTCGAAGAAACGGGTCATGCCCGGCAGGCGGCACAGCCAGGCCATCACCCGGAAAAACAAGGGTGCGTTCAGCGAAGGAGAAACGAAGAGATGCGGATAGCCGCGCATCGCGACGGCATGAACCGCCCCCATGCTTTCCCCGATCACCAGGTCCGGCTGCACCTCGGATGCCCAGCGGGAAAGTTGCCCGGACGCAACCTCCGGATCGAAGGAATAGGTTCGGCAAATCACCTCGAAGACAACCGGAGGACGGCCCATACGGGCATATTCAGCAGACAGACGCTCCCGCAGAATGGACGGAATGCGGCTATCGCCGCCCCCGCCCATTCCGTGGACATAGAGTATGGTACGGACCTCAGCCACGCTGCCGCCCGGCCGGAACCAGGAAGAAGACCAGGTTGATGAGGATGTAGGCGGAAAACGCCAGCAGCACGGTCATGGAGACATGGAGTCCGAGCACCGCCGTGACGACACCTGAAATGGCGGCAATGGTCAGGAAGGCGATCCGCTCGGCATTCGTCTTGAAATCAGCCTGCTTGCCGCCACCGAACTTCATCCCGAACATCGGAATTTCACAGACCAGCAAAGCGCACAGGCAGAGAGACAGGACCGGGATGAACACACGGCCGGCAGACCAGGCCGCCAGCAGGGAATCCGGGGTCTTGTACGCGAAGCAGGCAAGCGCACCGCAGATCATCGCGGCAGCCGGCGTAGGCAGTCCGAGGAAGGCATCATGCTGTCGCTCGTCGATGTTGAATCTGGCCAGCCGCAGGGCCGAAAAGACGCCGAGAAGCAGCGGGACGCCGGCCAGCACGATCACCGGAAAGGAGGCCGTCCCGAAATCTATGCGAGGCAGCCGGAACAGCATCAGGGAAGGCAGAACCCCGAAACTCACGACATCGCAGAGGGAATCCAGTTCCTTCCCGATGGCTGAACAGGCCCGCAGCATCCGTGCGGCAAGCCCGTCGAAGAAGTCGAAGACCGCCGCAGCGAGCATGCACGCGAAGCCCAGGTCCGGCCGTCCGGCCATCGTAAAAATCACCCCCGCAACCCCGGAAAGGAGGTTCATGGAGGTGATGGCGTCGGGAATGTGCTTGACGAGACGCATCTACTTGATTCCCAGTTTCTTCTTCAGATCCTTGGGCAAAGCATCCTTGTGCACCATGAATTCCAGGGTCTTCGCGCGCACGTAGGCGTCGGAGCAGTACCAGATGCCCTTGTACT
>CABTXO010000375.1 GCA_902488725.1 uncultured Bacteroidales bacterium | reverse complement strand
CCCCGCGACGCCCCTGCGCCCGGAGCCCCCCGCATCGACATATTCAAGGCTGCGGGAGGGAGCTTTCGCTTCGAACTGACACCGTCCGGGCGCGATCCGGTGGCAGGGAAGCTGCTGACCGCCGGCGGCTTCTCCGAAGGGCACCTGCTGATCGAAGATCCGGCCTGTTCGGAATTCTGCCTCAACAATGCGATGATGCTGCAGTACGCTTTCCGCACGGCCACGGAAGCCACCCTCGAAATGCATGCGTCCGTGACCGTCTGCGACGGAAAGGGCTATCTCTTCCTGGGCACGAGCGGCACCGGCAAGAGCACCCACAGCGCACTGTGGCTCCGGCATATTCCCGGAACACACCTGCTCAACGACGACAACCCGGTCGTGCGCGTCCGGGACGGCGTCGCCCGCGTGTACGGCACCCCCTGGAGCGGCAAGACCCCCTGCTACCGCAACGAGGATTATCCCGTCGGCGCGATTGTCCGGATCCGGCAGGCGCCCCGGAACGCCATCCGCCGGCTGACGGTCCCGGAAGCGGTCGCGGTCCTGTCCGCCTCCTGCTCGGGGCTGAAATCCATCCGTTCCGTCGGGGACGGACTCTTCGCAACCATTGCTGCCGTCGTCGTCGGCGTGCCCTGCTATCTGCTGGACTGCCTGCCCGACCGGGAGGCCGCGGAATTGTGCCACCGAACCGTGACGGAAGATGGAAAATAAGGTGCTCCCGCAGAAAGCATTGTTCGACACCATCGACAGTTTTCTGGGAGAAGGCAAGCGCGTGGCCTTCATCCCGGAAGGCCGCAGCATGCTGCCCTTCATCCGGGGCGGGCGTGACAGCGTGGTGCTCGCCCGGCCCGACCGGCCGCTGGAAGTCGGCGACATCGTACTCGTGCATATTCACAAGGAATATGTCCTGCACCGGATCCGGGCGTCCGAAGGAGGGGAACTCCTGCTGATGGGCGACGGAAACCTCGGACAGAAGGAGCGGTGCAAGCCCTCGGAGGTCCTCGGCATCGTCACGGAGATCGTCAAAGCGGACGGCCGGCGCGTCAAGCCCGGGAAAGGCTCCCTTTGGCGCATGTTGCTGCCGGTCCGGCCCCTGCTGCTCGCCATCCTGAAACGAACCGTGTTCAAACAAGACTTCAAGGACAGATGAAAGATTTCAAAAGCTGCATGAAAGGGCTCGGGCGCATGCTCAGGCCCGTCCTGGGAAGAGATTCCGTCACCGTCTTGACGGGACTTCTCCGGATCGCCGCGTCGTTGGCCTTCGTCTGGATCAGCAAGCGGCTGGTCGACATCGTCACCGGAGCCGCCGACGCTCCGCTCAGGCCTGCGGTGGCCCTCATGATCGGCATCATGCTGCTGCAGATCGCCTGCAACCTGTTCTCTTCCTACTGGACGAATCTGAACGTGGTCAAGACGCAGAACAGTCTGCGGCTGAGCTTGTTCTCGCATGTGCTGAACGCCCGTTGGAACGGCCGGGAAGCCTTCCGGTCCGGTGATACCGTCAACCGGCTGGAAGAAGACATCCGCGTGCTGACCGACCTGATCTGCAACCGGATCCCGGAGGTGATCGTCACGGCCCTCCAGCTGCTGGCGGCCTCTGCCTACCTGCTGTGGATGGAGCCCTCCCTGCTTTGGGTGCTGGTGCTCCTGATGGTCGTGGCGGTGCTGGGCTCGAAACTCTTCTT
>CABTXO010000374.1 GCA_902488725.1 uncultured Bacteroidales bacterium | reverse complement strand
TCGCGCGCCCAGTCCGCCCGCGACAGCACGATGTACCGCCGCCAGCTGAAGGGCGCAATGTTCCGGTCGGTGAGCACGAGGACATTCCCCTGCCCGTCCGGAAGGCGCTCCCCTTCCCGGATGATCTTTTGGATGCTGAATATGGAAACGGCGAGCCGGACCAGGACGGCCGCTGCTCCGAGCAGGAACAGCACGGCCGCGGCTTCCTGCCAGGCGGGAACGCCGGACGCAGAACCGTAACGGGTCACGGAGAGTTCCGGAAGGGCAGGCAGGGCTTCCAGCCATTCGGTGCGGCGGATCGTGATGACGCAGAGCGGCAGCACGAAGCTCAGGGCGGAGGTGGCCAGCAGGACGATGCGGTTCAGCCGGTGGAAGGTGTCGCGGCTCAGCAGCAGGCGGTAGAACAAGTAGAACACCGCCAGCACCGCCGCAACCTTCAGGTCGTATTTGATGAAGTCAAACATCTATTTTCACTTCTCTATCTGTTGGATCAGTTCCTTCAGTTCCGCCACGGAGATCTTCCGCTCGGAAACGAGCGAAGACACCGCGTCGAGGTAGGAGTTGTCGAAATAGTGGCGCACCCCCCCGCCGAGGGTGCTGCGGCCATATTCCTCCTCCGTGACCGCCGGCAGGTACTGGTAGGAATTCCCGAACGCCTTGTGCGTCAGGAAGCCTTCCGCTTCGAGGGTGCGCACCTGGGTCGAAAGGGTGTTGAAGTGCGGCCGGGGCTCCGCGTAGAGCGCCTGGAGTTCGCGCACGAACAGCGGGCCCCGCGCCCAGAAATGGCGCATGATGGCTTCTTCCTTGTTCGTCAATTTTTTCATGATCGGTCCTCCGACACGAACATAACTAAATATTTTTGAAATACAACTAATTAATTTAGTTTTATGATAATTTACGTTTTCAGGGCATGAGCATCTGCCAGGAAGCGTCCTGCACGCGCTGGCTCTGCGCCTGGTTCATCTTCCCGAAATTCCACTTGAGCCCGACCAGGAAATAGCGCCCCAGGATGTTGCGGTAGGTGTCCTCCGTGTAGTTGTCGGTGGCATTGTGGTACCGGTTCCGGGTCTGGTTCAGCAGGTCGTTCACGAAGAATGAAAAGGTAAATGCCTTGACATTCTTGTTGAGCGTGAGACTCAACTGCGCCTCCGGTTCATTGTAGCCCGCCGCATAGCCCCTATAGAAATTGTAGCTGAAATCGGTCTTGAGCTCGAAATTCTTGGGGGCCTGCCAGCTGCCCCAGAGGAAGGCGGAATGGTTCCAGGTCGTCCGGTCCGCCCTGGGGTTCAGGGTGTAGTGCGTGTAGCCCGTCTGGCTGGTCCCGCCGACGGTCAGATGCACGGTCTTCAGCCTCAAGGCGAGGCTCAGTCGGAGGTTCGCGGTGTTCGTGCAGGTGAGACTTTCCGCGAATCCGCTTTGGCCGCCGTAGAAGCGCTCCCCTTCCGGACCGTCCCCCCAGAAGTCCTGCATGAAGGCGGCATAGTCGAAGCTTGCTGCATCGAGTCCTGCGAGCGTGCTTACGTTCTGGTAACTGAACGAGCGGCTGAAGTTCTCGGACAAGCCGGCGGACACGGACCAGACCCGCTCCTTGTCCAGCGGAATGTACAGGTCCGGATACAGGAGCAGGGCAAGTCCGGGCTTGCGGGCATTGACCGGTACCGCGTACTGGACGCCGGCGGGGGCG
>CABTXO010000373.1 GCA_902488725.1 uncultured Bacteroidales bacterium | reverse complement strand
CAGGTGCCGTTGGGTTGCCTTCAGGGCTGACACCAGGCCCCTCCCGCCGGCTTCCGGATCCGATGGATTCGCCAGCTGAGCGACCGCACCGAGGTTGTTCTTGATCTCTTCGGCATTGGCCAGCTGCCGCTGTTCGTTTTCCAGGGCTTCGAGTTCGCCTTCCTGCAGGTGCGCCTCGTCCAGCTTCCGGAAGCGTGCCTCGGTGTAGGAGCGCTCCTTCGACAGCTGTGCGATCCGGGACTGCAGGTCGTCTCGCTCCGCTTTCAGGGCATTCCAGCGGCGGTAAGAGGTCCCGCAGTCGTTCAGCAGGGCGCCGTTGCCGGCGAAATGGTCCAGCATCGCAAGTTGGAAGCCGGGATCTGCGAGCTGCAGCGTCTGGTGCTGCGAATGGATGTCGACCAGGTGGGCGGTGATTTCATGCAGGGCCTGCAGCGTGACCGGGGAATCGTTGAGAAAGCAGCGGGAGCGGCCGGACCGGCTCAAGACCCGCCGCAGAATCAGTTCTCCGCCGTTCCAGTCGGCATCATTCCCGGCCACAAGCGCCCGCAGCGGGGAGGCTTCGTCCGGAACCTTGAACACGGCCTCGACGACGCAGTTGTCATCCCGGTCGCCCAGCATGCCGGCATCCGCCTTCGCGCCGAGCAGCAGGGTCAGCGCTCCCAGCAGAATCGATTTGCCTGCTCCGGTCTGTCCTGTAATAATGACAAGACCCTCCGGAAAGTCAACGTCCAGAGAGTCTATCAACACGTAATTCTTGATCTGAAGGGCCTGGAGCATTGCAGAATGCTACTCTCCTTCGTCCTCTTTCCGCTTCTTTTCAGGACGGACAGGGGGGGCCTCCTGCTCTTCCGCCCCGGCCATCCGGTAGTAGAGTTCGCCTTCCTCGAATTCGGAAATGGCGACGAGACCGGGCTTGGGGAGTTTCTCGTAATATTTCGAAATCTCGATCTGTTCCCGGTTCTCGAACACTTCGTCCATCGTGTCGCGGTCGGTCCGGAAGTCTTCCAGTTTCTTGGCCAGTTCCTTCTTCTCCTGCAGTGCGATCTGATTTGCACGCTTGTACAGCAGCACCACCGTCTCGTACAGGTTGCCGGTCGGTTCGGCGAGATACTTCACATCCCGCGTGATGGTGTTCATCGGGACTTTCTTGCTTATTTCCATCGTGACAATGTAATTATTCTTGAATATTGTACGTCTCGGCTCCGGCGGATTGTTTCAATAATTTTTTTCGGTCGCGCGCAAAGTTCTGCTCCTTCTCCTGGAGTTCCTCTTCCGTGCCGGTGTAGTGTCCAAGGGCCCGCTGGGAACGGCGGTACAGGGCATCCATTTCCTTCTTGTAGGGCGAATCCGGATATTCGCCGATAAAATTGTAGTAGTCGTCAACGAAGGTCAGGTAGCGTTCCTTCTGTTTGGATGCGATGCTCATCTGCGCATACTTGTAGGAAGACATGCCGATATAGTACAGGATGTCTTCGCGGTAGATGTTCTCCGCGTCATCCTTGAGAATATTGCGGAAAGCGACCCGGGAAGCCTTGTAGTCCTCCATCTTGTAGTAAAGCCTGGCGTTCTCGTAGGCCTTCCGGTCCAGACGGTCGTTGAGATCCTTCATCATCTGCCGGCAGATGGCCCCGTGCGTGCTGTTGGGATTCTCGATCAGGTACTGCGAGATCACGGTCAGGGCATTGT
>CABTXO010000372.1 GCA_902488725.1 uncultured Bacteroidales bacterium | reverse complement strand
CTTGGCGCCCCCGACCCCGACCGGCTGGTGCAGACGCTGCCAACGGCCGAATCGTTCCAGACCGGTGGGCCGCAGCACCACCCTGTCGGACGAGCCGCTGCGGAAAGTGGACCCGATTCGGCCGTCGTACAATTTCGACCGCAGTGCCCCGTAGTATGAATATGGATTCGCACCCGCCGCCATCATCGCGGCGAAGTCGTAGTCCAGGTTGAACTCCATCGCCGGAGCCCCCTGCCAGCGGTTCCCCCAGATCTCCGGCTCCTGCACCCGCCGGTTCTGCGCCATGTGCCGGACCAGGATCTCCGCATAGTGGTAGAGTTCCTGGAAATTATAGCCGAAAAGCTGGATCCGGTTCGACTTGTAGGTGGAGACGATGTTGTTGTTGAAACTGTTCTGGTCGATGCCGTAGACCCGCCAGTTCGCCCCGCCGAAATTGATCGCCATGGATGTCACCTCCCCCTTGAGGCGCGACGGGAAGGACGTACGTTCATATTCAGGCTTGAACCGCACCTCGATGCCGGCGTTGTCGTAGGCCGTGATGTTCGTGATGAAACTCTCGATTTCATCGTACTGCGACAGATAGTTCTCCATGGCCTTCACCACCTCGTTGAGCTGGCCCACCGTGCAGCCCTCCAGCATCCCGGCCCGGATGGTCAGCACCTGGCGACTCGGCTCCCGGTAGAAATTCGCACGGTCCAGGGACTTGTAGAAAAGCCCGAAGGCCGAACCCGCGATCCGGTCCACCTTGTCCTTGTGCCGTTCGTAGGGCTTGAAGGAGGCAACCTTCGTGAACATCCGGCCGGCGAAAGTCTTCGGCGGCGCGGTCTGCCGCGCAACGGAAGAGGGGATCAGGAAGAGCGGAATGCCGAAGGCCAGCACGAAAAGGGTCACGTAAACCCAGCGGTGGCGGAGTCCCCAACCGATGTACCGTTCCTGCAGCCGGTTCCAGCGCAGCACCCGCCTGCGGCGGCGTACGGACCGGTAGTACGCCGATTTTTTCAAAGGAATATATTCCATCAGCGCCGGGATGAAGAGCCACGAAATCACCAGCGAAATTCCCAGGTTGATGACGATCACCCAGATGAAGTCCGTCAGGTTCGCCTTCTCGCGGTCGGGCAGGAGGAGGATCAGCAGCAAAGCGGCAACCGTGGTCCCGACCGCCGCCAGCAGCGAGGGGAAGCACTTCCGGTTGCGGTAGTAGCCGTAGTGGTCGATCATCACGATGGACGTGTCGATGATGATGCCCAGCGACACCGTGATCCCGGCCAGGGTGTAGATGTGCACGCGCAGGCCCGCCAGGTTGTAGACGGCCGCCGCGATCAGCAGGTTCACGGCCAGCGTGACGGCGATGACCAGCATGTACCGCCAGGAACGGTTGATCAGGAACACGAACAGCAGCAGGATCAGCAGGCACAGCAGGGTCCGGAAATAGATCTTGTTCAACTCGCGGGAGACATATTCAGAAGCATCGTAGCTCACGGAACAGGTGATGCCCGCCGGGAAGGAGGCTTCCAGCTCCTGCATCTTCGCCTTCACGTCCTGCACCACCCGGATCAGGTTCGACGCATCTCCGGCCGTCACGGACAGCGTGACCGTGTTGAGCCCGTTCACCCGGAAGTACGACCCCGGCTGAGATTCCCGGTAGCGACACTCGGCCACATCTCCGAGGTAGATCACCCTCCCGTCCACGTTCTTCACG
>CABTXO010000371.1 GCA_902488725.1 uncultured Bacteroidales bacterium | reverse complement strand
GCCGAACGGCAGCCGGGATGGGTCAATTCCGACATGCTGACGCTCGTCGGGGTGTTCGGATCCCTGATGATCGCGGCGGGCTACATCCTCACGGACTGCAACATCGCGTGGATCTGGCTCGCCTCCGCAGGTTTCGTGGTCAACTGGTACGGGGATTCCCTGGACGGGACGCTCGCCCGCGTCCGAAAAGTGCAGCGGCCGGTCTACGGCTACTACGTGGACCACACCGTGGACTGCATCAACGAATTCCTGATGTTCGCCGGCATCGGCATCTCCGCACTGATGCGCTTCGACCTGGCCATGGTGCTCCTGATATTCTACTTTCTGATGACCTTGAACGTGTCCATCAACGCCCATCTCAAGGGCGAGTTCAAGCTCACCTATCTGAAGCTGGGCCCCACGGAATTCCGGCTGCTGGTCATCTTCGCCAACACGCTCCTGTTCTTCGTAAAGCCGCTGCAGGAATTTCAGACGATCGTCAACCTGTTCGGCAGAGAAATCGTGCTCCGCACGCTGGACCTCGTCGGCATCGTCGTCACGGTCCTGCTAGGCCTGATGTACTTGACCAACATCATCTGCGACGCCATCGGATATGCGAAAGCCGATCCGCCCAAAAAGCCGGAATTCTGATGGCGCTCCTCACCGTTCCCGAGATCGTGCGGCTGTTTCCGGTTTTCAAAGGAAAATTCGGACACGTACTCGCCGACCTGATGCGCCGCCACCTCTCCATCGACCGGCTGTCAGACCTGGAAGAACGGAACAGACAATTTCAGGGTGCTGATTTCGCCGGCGCCTGCGTGGACGACCAGCAGGTGCGGGTGCTGATCGGAAATGCCGACCGGCTCCGGCGACTCCCGGAAGGAGCGTTCATCACCATCAGCAACCATCCCTACGGCGGAGCCGACGGCATCATGCTCATCGACCTCATCGGACATCTGCGTCCGGATTTCAAGGTGATCGTCAATGAATTCCTCTCCCATGTGGAAAGCCTGCGGCCTTCCCTGATCCTGGTCAATCCGAAACTGGACAAGGACCTGGAAATCACCCCGACCAATCTGCGGGGTGTCCGGGAAATCATGCAGCACCTGCACGACGGCTCCCCCGTCGGCATCTTTCCGTCCGGGGCGGTTTCGGACCTCCATCTCCGGGACGGACGCATCTACGACCGGGAATGGCAGCCCTCGATCCTCAAAATCATCCAGAAGGCGAAAGTGCCCATTGTCCCCATCCGCTTCTTCGACCGGAACAGCCTGTATTTCTACCTGTTGGGTTTGATCAGCTGGAAGATCCGCACCCTGCGGCTTCCTGCGGAAACCCTGAACAAGAAACAGAGTACCCACCGCATCGGTATCGGAGAGACCATCAGCCCGGAAGCCCAGTCGCGCTACCGGGACCTGGAATCCTTCGGGAAATTCCTCCGGGACAGCGTGTACGGCATGCCGCTGCCCGACTTGTTCACACCCCGGTCGGAAATTCTGCGCTAGGCCAGCAACGGCTTCAGAATCTCCGTCAGCTGGTCCGTCTCCAGCAGGAAACCGTCGTGCCCGAACGCCGAGGTGATGGTCAGATGGCGCGCGCCCGGAATCATGCGGGCCCACTGCTCGATCGCCCGGCGCGGGAACAGGTCGTCGCTGTCGATGGACACGACAATGGTCTCGGCCCTCTTGGGCCCCCACCCCACCCCCACGCCCCCCCGGCCCCCCCCTGGG
>CABTXO010000370.1 GCA_902488725.1 uncultured Bacteroidales bacterium | reverse complement strand
CATATTCCACAAACGTCGGGCTATGTTTACCGTTGCTCATCGGATTCTCCAGTCTTCGTAGGGATCGATCGCCGCCTACTCACCGGGCGAAGTGCGCAACCCTTCGGGGGCGGCGGAAGGGGGGACCCGCATCATGCGGGGCGGCAGCTATGCCAGCCCCTGGACGGCCTGCCGGGTGTCGAACCGGTCGTTTATTCCCGCAAAGAACGTGAAGGGGTCCTTCGGACTCCGCCTGGCGCTGTAGAGGATGGACACGAAGGGGAGGACGATACTGGTTCTGGCCGTTCTGGCCGCCCTGGGGACGGGGTACTATTTCCTGGATCCGCGCAACTGCGACGCCGAAGGACTTGAATGCTCTTCCGATGCGAACCGAGGAGAACTCCCGCGCAACGGCAAGCGGCTCGAACTTCCCTACGATCCGCCCGACCGGTCCGCGGAAGTCGTCGAGCACATGGGGTACACCCTTTCGTACAACAACGCCCTGCGGATCCCGAACTGGGTGGCCTACGAACTGCAGGCCTCCGAACTGTACAGCGGGAACAGGCCCCGTCAGGAGAAGTTCACCCCCGATCCCGCGATCAAGGGCCGCCAGGCCTACGACCGCGACTATGTCGGCTCGGGCTACGACCGGGGCCACATGGCACCGGCCGGGGACATGAAATGGAGTTCCCAGGCGATGGAGGAGTGCTTTTACCTGAGCAACGTCTGTCCCCAGAACCACAACCTGAACAGTGGGGTGTGGAACGATCTGGAGATGCAGGTCCGGTACGAGTGCAAATACTACGGGACCATCTGGGTGGTCTGCGGGCCTGTCCCGGATGGCAACCGGTACGGAACGATCGGATCGAACCACGTGAAGGTGCCCGACGCGTTCTTCAAGGCGCTTCTGGCTCGGCGGAAGAACGGGGACGGCTATGTGGCCATCGGGTTCATATTCCCGAATGAAGCCGGGCGGAAGCCGCTGCGCTCCTACGCGATGACGGTCGACGAACTGGAAGCCCGGATCGGGATGGACCTGTTCTACAACCTGGACAACCGAGAGCAGGAAAAGGTGGAGGCGGCGATCGATCCCTACGAAGACTGGAGAATCCGATGAGCAACGGTAAACATAGCCCGACGTTTGTGGAATATGCCTGCCTGGCGCTGGTGCTGCTGGCGGGATGGGCGGCCTGTTCGGCCCCGGAAGCAACCTTCGATCCCGACCTGACGCTCTGGTACGATGCTCCGGTGCCCGAAGGCATGAACCTGATCAACGGGGGACTGCCGCTGGGAAACGGACGTCTTGGCGTGATGGCTTCCGGCGGCATCCTGCAGGAGAACCTGTTCCTGAATGAAATTTCACTGTGGAGCGGCAGCGAGGCTGACTACGGCAATCCGGATGCCGGCAAGAGCCTGCCGGAGATCCGCGCCCTGCTGGCGAAAGGCGACAATGCCGCCGCGCAGCAGTTGATGCAGGAACGCTTCGTTCCGCATATTCCGAAAGACGGCGATCCGTACGGCTCCTACCAGGTGCTGTCCGAGATGAAGATCTGCTTCAACGTGGACACGACCGCCGGGGTGTCGGACTACCGCCGCGAACTGTCTCTGGACAAGGCGGTCGCCACCACCGTTTTCCGGGCGGGCGATGTACGGTACACACGGGAATATTTCGTGGCAAGGCCGCTGGACGTGATCGTGCTGCACTACACGGCCGACAAGCCTGCGTCGCTGT
>CABTXO010000369.1 GCA_902488725.1 uncultured Bacteroidales bacterium | reverse complement strand
GACCGGGGGGCAGGCGGTCGCGGAGATTCTGCTCGGGGCGGTGAATCCTTCCGGCAAGCTTCCCGTGACCTTCCCCCGCAGCGTCGGGCAGATCCAGACGGTGTACAACCACAAGCATTCGCAATATTCCCGGCAGTTCGCACTCACCGAAACCGGTTGCCTCTACCCCTTCGGCTACGGCCTCGGCTACAGCAAGTTCACCTATTCACAACCCGTGCTGGACACGGCGGCGGTGGCTGCCGGGAAGCCCGCCCGGGCGAGCGTGCGGGTCACGAACGAAGGCCCGTACGACGGCGCGGAGGTCGTGCAGCTGTACATCCGCGATGAATATGGCTCCGTGACGCGGCCGGTGAAGGAGCTGAAGGCTTTCCGGCGGGTCGAAATCAAGGCGGGCGAAAGCGCGGAGGTCGCCTTCGAGGTGACGCCGGAGATGCTGCAGTGCTGGGGCGCTTCCGGGAAGTGGACCGTCGAGCCCGGCGACTTCACCCTCCTGCTCGGCTCCTCCTCCCGCGATGCAGACCTGCTGGCCGTGCCTTTTACCGTGATGACCAACACACTCACATTCAATTGACAACAACCTTCCCCCCAAGGCCTTTACAAGGCGTCGGGGGATCGTTGCTTCCGAATCTCGCCGGTGAGGGAGTAGGGCTTGTCGGCGGGGGCGAGGCCGCGGCGCTTGTTCGGGCGCGAAGCCATCTCGAATTCGAGGGTGCCGCCGGCCAGCAGGTCCGCGTGCGTGAGGTACAGCTTCCCATAGGGCTTGCCGTTCAGCAGCACCCGGCGCACGTAGCGGTTCGTGTCGCCGACCCCGGGGGCCTTGACCGTGAAGGTCTTCCCGTTCGGAAGGGTGAGCTCCACAAAAGGCAGGTACGGCGCTCCCAGCACATACTGGTCGGTGCCCGGACAGACGGGATAGAAGCCCATGACGCTGAACAGGTACCAGGCGCTCATCTGGCCGCAGTCGTCGTTGCCGCCCAGTCCCCGGATTTCCGGCCGGTAGAACCGGTTCAGGATCTCCCGCATCCAGTACTGCGTCTTCCACGGCTGCGATGTCCAGGCGTAGAGGTAGGGAATATGGTGGCTCGGCTCGTTGCCGTGGACGTAGCCGCCCAGCAGACAGTCCGCCGTGATGTCCTCGTTGGTGGCGTAGGCATATTCCGGAAGATCCGTCCCGAAGAGCTCGTCCAGGTTCGAGACGAACTTCCGCTCCCCGCCCATCGCGGCCATGACCCCGTACACCGTCTGGATCTGCCCGACGCTGCGGGGGAAGGTCACGGGAAGCTTGCCGGAAGGATTCACCGCCCCGAGCAGAATCTCCGCGACCGCCTGCCCCCCGGTCTGCCCGGGCTCCCAGGCCTCCAGAATGGCGTTCACGTGGTCCTGCGCCCAGGTCACGCTCAAGGCGCGGCCGCTCATCAGCACGACCACCGTCGGCTTCCCGGCCGCCTGCACGGCTTCCAGCAATTCTTCCTGCAGGCCGGGCAGGCCGATGTCGTCCCGGTCGCAGTTCTCGCCGCAGGTCCTGCCGAAGGGGGAATACCGCTGCGAGTTGTCCCCGACCACGACAATGCTCAGATCTGCCGCGGCAGCCTTGTGCGCCGCGGCGCGGATGCCGGCCGGGGTAATGTTCGAAATCCTGCCCCCGAAACACATCGTGTCGATCCGGGTTCCCGGACAGACGGGATAGAAGCCCATGACGCTGAACAGGTACCAGGCGCTCATCTGGCCGCAGTCGTCGTTGCCG
>CABTXO010000368.1 GCA_902488725.1 uncultured Bacteroidales bacterium | reverse complement strand
ATGATTTTGGACTTGATCCCGAATAACCCCGGCCCTGGCTGCCCCTGCCCGGCCTCCGGTTGTCCCTGCCCGGCACTGCGGGTCCCGGCCCCGCCTGTAATCACAAGGGGCGGCCGGCTTCTCCGATCACCCCCTTGATAGGATCGCTATCCTATAATCTGTTAACGTAACAAAACAAATATTTCTGCTCGACGTGACGGCTACCCTAGTACCGGGCCGGTATCATCGTTCTCGGACTCACGTCCGTGGTGCTGTCCGCCAGCATCAAGCGCAAAGATATTAAACCGTTTTATATTTTCCAAATATTTTTTTAGAAAAATATCACGAAAAATATCACCATGAAAGCATTCATCCCCAAAGCATCTTGCCCGGTGCTACCTCCAAAAGCAGCATCGGCAAGGATGGTGAGGCGTGGAGGGCAAGGGGGTGTGGCAAGGGGCCGGCGGGAGGGAAAAGATTGTCAAGGAGTCACGATGCCGTGCCTGTGGGGCAAGGGCCGATCAGGGGCGGACGACCCGAATCGGGTTTTCGTAGTGGCGGAGAAACTCTGCATGAGTCCTCGTCAGTTCCACCGGAAGATCGTGGCCATCACAGGCGACTCTCCCGCCGCCTAAATGCTGAAGATCAAGATGCAGCGGGCAGGGAACCTGCTGGAAACCAAACCCGTACTGACGATCGAGGACATCGCCGACTGCTGCGGTTTCGAGCACGCGCCCAATTTCTACAGTGCCTTCCAGAAGATGTTCGGCATCACGCCGATGGATTATCGCAAAGGGGCCGGCATCTGATATTCAAGAATATTCAAAAAAACAAAGGTGGCACCGGAGTACCACCCTTGTCGCAGAATTGTCGGCGGAGACTAGAGCTGGGGACCGGCTTTCACCAGGGCCTTGCCAGCCTTGTTGCTCTCGTACTTCACGAAGTTCTTGATGAACCGTCCGGCGAGGTCGCGCGCCTTGACATCCCACTCCTGCGCATTCTTGTAGGTGTCGCGGGGATCGAGGATGCCCGTGTCCACGCCTTCCAGCCTGGTCGGAACCTCGAAGTTGAAGTAGGGGATGTTCTTGGTCGGGGCCTGGTCGATGCTGTGGTTCAGGATCGCATCGATGATGCCGCGGGTGTCGCGGATGGAGATACGCTTGCCGGATCCATTCCAGCCCGTGTTTACGAGGTACGCCTTGGCGCCGCTCTTCTTCATCCTCTTCACGAGTTCCTCGGCATACTTGGTCGGATGGAGCTCCAGGAAGGCCTGTCCGAAGCAGGCGGAGAAGGTCGGGGTGGGCTCGGTGATGCCGCGCTCGGTGCCCGCCAGCTTGGCCGTGAAGCCGGAGAGGAAGTAGTACTTCGTCTGCTCGGGGGTCAGGATGGAGACCGGCGGAAGCACGCCGAAGGCGTCCGCGGACAGGAAGATCACCTGCTTGGCGGCAGGACCCAGCGAGTCGGGGCGCACGATGTTGCGGATGTGGTAGATCGGGTAGGACACGCGGGTGTTCTCGGTCACGCTCTTGTCGTTGAAGTCGATCACGCCGTTCTTGTCCACGGTCACGTTCTCGAGGAGGGCGTCGCGGCGGATGGCGTTGTAGATGTCCGGTTCCGATTCCTTGTCCAGTTTGATGACCTTGGCGTAGCAGCCGCCTTCGAAGTTGAACACGCCCTTGTTGTCCCAGCCGTGTTCGTCGTCGCCGATGAGTTTGCGCTTCGGGTCGGTGGAGAGGGTGGTCTTTCCGGTTCCGGAGAGACCGAAGAAGAT
>CABTXO010000367.1 GCA_902488725.1 uncultured Bacteroidales bacterium | reverse complement strand
GTAGTCCAGCTGGAGACGGTTGTTCAAGAAGGTCTTGCCTTTCGCGTAGTCGGCTTTTCCGTCGATGTACCCCTTCAGGGTGATGTTGTTGATGCCGCCCGCCTTCCAGTTCGTCAGGCTCGTCTGGTTGAAATTGATCTGCGTGATCAGGCTCCGGTTCCAGTACTTCGGCTTCGGAGGCTCGACCTTCGCTTCGGGGGTTGCATTGATGGCATGTGCGGCGGCCGCCACTGCGCCCTGGACGTCTTTTTTTGCATCTTCAGTCTGGGCAAACGCAGGCATCGCGCAGACGAAAAGCCCTGCAACGGCCAGCATGAATAATCCTTCAGTCTTCATCTTCATTTGGTTTTTACTATTTTTTCAGTGAATACAGTCAATAGGAAATGGCGAACACGACACGGCGCGCGGAAGGCTTTCCGGAATAGATGCACCTGCCTTCCTCCTCGCACACATAGCTGTCCACCGGGATGCACCGGATCGTCGCCTTGGTCTCGTCTTTGATCTTCTGCTCGGTTTCGGGGGTACCGTCCCAGTGGCAGAGCAGGAACTTGCCGTTCTGGATCTTCTCCTTGAATTCATCCCAGTCGTCGCATTTTTCGACATTCGACGTGCGGAAATCGAGGGCTTTGCGGTAGATGGTCCGCTGGATGTCGTCGAGCAGGTCCGCGATGGATTTTTCGAGACCTTCGATCGCGACCGTCTGCTTCTCGAGCGTGTCGCGGCGGTGCACCTCCACGGTCCCGTTCGCCAGATCGCGGGGGCCGATCGCCAGGCGCACGGGCACACCCTTGAGTTCCCACTCGGCAAACTTGAATCCGGGGCGCAGCGAGTCGCGGTCGTCGATCTTGACCGTGTGTCCCTCCGCCTCGATCGCCTGCTTCAGCTCTGCCATTTTGGCAAGGATCGCCGCATGCTCCTCATCCGTCTTGAATATGGGGACCATGACGACGTGGATCGGCGCCAGCTTCGGAGGCAGAACCAGTCCGTGGTCGTCGCCGTGCGCCATCACGAGGGCCCCCATGAGCCGCGTGGAGACACCCCAGGAAGTCGCCCAGACATATTGCAGATTCCCATCCTTGTCGGTGTATTTCACATCGAAGGATTTCGCAAAATTCTGCCCCAGGAAATGGGATGTACCGGCCTGCAGGGCCTTCCCGTCCTGCATCATGGCCTCGATGGTGAGGGTGTCCAGCGCACCGGCGAACCGCTCGTTGGGGCTCTTGTGGCCGACGATGACCGGCATGGCCATGAAGTCCCGGGCAAATTTGGCATAGACCTCCACCATCCGCTTCGCCTCTTCTTCCGCCTCCGCGGAGGTGGCGTGGGCGGTGTGCCCTTCCTGCCAGAGGAATTCAGCCGTCCGCAGGAACAGCCGGGTACGCATCTCCCAGCGCACCACGTTGCACCATTGGTTGCACATGAGCGGCAGATCCCGCCACGAATTGATCCAATTCTTGTACGTGCTCCAGATGATGGTCTCCGAGGTCGGCCGGACGATGAGTTCCTCTTCCAGTTTCGCCTCCGGATCCACGACGATGCCGTTCCCGTCCGGGTCGTTCATGAGCCGGTGATGGGTCACCACGGCGCCCTCCTTCGCGAAGCCCGCCACATGCTCGGCTTCCCTGCTGAAGAAGGACTTGGGGATGAACAGGGGGAAATAGGCGTTCTGCGCCCCGGTCTCCTTGAACATGTCATCCAGCGACCGCTGCATTTTTTCCCAGATGGCGTAGCCGTACGGCTTGATGACCATGC
>CABTXO010000366.1 GCA_902488725.1 uncultured Bacteroidales bacterium | reverse complement strand
GGGATCCGAAATACATCGTCCAGCATCGCGATCTCGTGCGGGGTGTCTTTGTCGGAACGTGACTGTAAAAGCAGAAAGGGCCGTAAATATTTTGTTTTCACTTTTAGTTTTGCTATATTTACGACAGAATCAGTTTTGATCTAAAACATTGATATTTAATATCGCTAAAATTCATTAACAATGGAAAAAGTTCATGTGTTCAATGCAGGCCCCTGCCTGCTTCCCCAAGTGGCCTATGACAAGGCCATTGAAGCCATCAAGAATTTCAAGGGTACGGGTGTTTCCGTCCTGAGCATCTCCCACCGCACGAAGGAGTGGGATGCGACCATGGATGAATGCCGCGCGCTGTGGCGCGAACTTCTGCATATTCCCGACACCCACGAGGTCGTGTTCCTGGGAGGCGGTGCTTCTCTGCAGTTCCTCTATGTGGCAATGAACTACCTCCGGAAGAAGGCCGGCTACCTCGAGACCGGTGTTTGGGCGAAGAAGGCCCTCAAGGAAGCCAAAGGGCTGGGCGAAACGTTCGGAGCCGAGGCTTTTGCCGTCGCTTCCTCCGCCGACAAGAACTATTCCTACATCCCGAAGGGCTATGAAATTCCCACGGACCTGGACTACTTCCACATCACCATGAACAACACGATTTACGGCACCGAAATCAAGACGGACATCGACTGCCCCGTCCCCCTCATCGCCGACATGAGCTCCGACATCATGTCCCGTCCGGTGGATGTGAGCAAGTACACCCTCATCTACGGCGGCGCCCAGAAGAACGTCGGCCCCGCCGGCGTGATCTTCGCCATCATCCGCAAGGATGCCCTCGGCAAGGTGACCCGCTACATCCCGACGATGCTGGACTACCGCACGCACATCGACAAGCTTTCGATGTTCAACACTCCCCCTGTGTTCTCCATCTTCGTGATGAACGAGACCCTGAAATGGGTGAAGAGCCTGGGCGGCGTCGAGGCCATCCACAAGATCGACGAAGAGAAGGCTGCGCTGCTGTACGGCGAAATCGATCGCAACCCCCTGTTCGTCGGCACCGCCGCAAAGGAAGACCGTTCCATCATGAACGTCTGCTTCGTCATGGCCCCCGGCCACGAGACGCTGCAGGACGAGTTCCTCGACTTCGCGAAACAGCGCAGACTGATCGGCCTGAAGGGTCATCGCTCCGTAGGCGGCTTCCGCGCTTCCCTGTACAACGCCTGCTCCCTGGAAGATGTCCGGGCGCTGGTGGACTGCATGAAAGAATTCGAAAATCTCAAGAAATAAGTGGAAATGAAAGTTTTAGTTGCTACCCAGAAACCTTTTTCCGCAGCCGCCGTTGCTGGAATCAAAGAAATCGTGGAAGGCGCCGGCCATCAGTTCGCCGCCCTCGAGAAATATGCTGACGCCAGTGCGCTCGTCGCCGCTGTCGCCGACGTGGACGCCCTCATCATCCGCTCCGACAAAGTGACCGCCGAAGTGCTGGATGCCGCCAAGAAACTGAAAATCGTGGTCCGTGCCGGTGCCGGTTACGACAATGTCGACCTCGCCGCGGCGACGGCCCGCAAGGTCGTGGTGATGAACACGCCCGGTCAGAATTCCAACGCCGTGGCGGAACTTGCCATCGCGATGATGATCTTCATGGCCCGCACGCAGTTCACCCCTGCGACCGGATCCGAACTGCAAGGCAAGAAACTCGGCATCCAGGCGTTCGGCAACGTAGGCCGGCTGGTCGGCAAGAAAGCCGAAGCGCTGGGCATGAAGGTGATGGCCATC
>CABTXO010000365.1 GCA_902488725.1 uncultured Bacteroidales bacterium | reverse complement strand
GTTGTTGTATAAGAAGAGTTTCGCCTCAGAGGGGAAGGCGTTGCGATAGGGGCGGTAGTCGGCATATACAGCGGGACGGTCCTGCGGGACTGCATTCGGGCGGTAGCGGTCGGTGCCGGTGAAGTAGCGCGGGAAAATGCCTGCGTACCCTTCGTAGCGAGTGTCCCCGATGCGGGCGCGGAGGCGGTAGTACATCGTGAACTCCTTGAAGAGTTTCCAGATCTCGATGCTCTCGTCGGCGGTCGGGAGGTTGTCGCCCATGTTCTTCGCGGCTTCGATGCCGAACATGAAGCGGTGGTCGATGCGGCGGCCCTGGCGGATGTCCACTCCGATGGAAGGGGTCAGACGGGTCGTGAACAGCGTTTTAGAATCCAGGAAGGCGTTGCCGCCGACATCCATCTCGCGGTTGTCGAAGGAGAACTCGAAATCGAGGTCATAGGCAAATTTGATCCGGTCGTTCCGCTGTGCGGGTGCCGGCGCGGCGGCCAGGAGCAGCAATGCGGCGGCGAGGACGAATGCTTTCATCGCAGTCATGTTCATCATGCAAATTTACGGATTTATTTCGTAATTTCGCATGATGGCAAACATGAAACTGCAGACACTCGTGGATGCCGGCCGCAGCGACGTTTCGTTCTCCCTGCAGGACCGGACGATGGTGCTCGGCAGCTGCTTCGCGGACAACATGGGGGTCCGCATGGAGCAGCTCGGCTTCCCGGTGTGCGTCAATCCCTTCGGGACCCTGTTCAATCCGGTTTCGGTCTGCAACGCCGTGGCACGGCTCACGTCGGGTGCACCCTTCACGGAAGCTGACTGCGTGGAAATGGGTGCCGGCGACGGCCGCATCTGTTCCTTCTCCCACCACACTTCCTTTTCCCGGCCGACCGCGGAAGCCTTCCTCGCGGATGCCAACGCATCGCTCGCACATGCGGCGCACTTCTGGCAAGCCTGCAACAAGGTGATCGTGACCCTCGGCACGGCCTGGTGTTTCGAACACCTGGACACCGGAGAAGTGGTGGCGAACTGCCTGAAGCGCGACCCGAAGGAATTCCGCCGCAGGCCGCTGTCCGTCTCCGAGACCGCCGCGCTGCTGTCGGGTCTTGTGCGCCGCAGCGACAAGGAATATGTCTTCACGGTGTCCCCCGTCCGGCACTTGGCGGACGGGGCGCACGGCAACCAGCTCAGCAAGAGCACGCTGCTGCTGGCGGCGGAAGCCGTCTGCGCAGCCTTCCCGGAGCGCTGTGCCTACTTCCCTGCCTACGAAATCGTGCTGGACGAGTTGCGGGACTACCGCTTTTACGCCGAAGACATGGTGCACCCCACCGCCCAGACGATCGACTATCTCTGGTCACGGTTCGTGGATTTCGCGGTGCCGGAAAGGGATCTGCCCGCGCTGGAAACGGCTGCGAAAGCCTTCCGGCAGTCACAGCACCGGCCGCACCATTGACACCTAGGACCGGCGCATGCCGCCCAGGCGCTGCATCAGGTTGCCGGTCACGGCCCCTTTCATCATTTTGCGCGTGCTCTCGAACTGCTTGAGCAGCCGGTTGATCTCCGCCACGTTCGTGCCGCTGCCTTCCGCGATCCGCTTCCGGCGGCTTCCGTTGATGAGCTCGGGATGATCGCGCTCTTCCGGGGTCATGGACATGATGATCGCCTCGACTCCCTTGAACGCCTGTTCGTTGTCGATGTCGATATCCTTGATGAGCTTCCCGACGCCCGGGAGCATCCCCGCCAGGTCCTTGATGTTGCCCATCTTCTTGATCT
>CABTXO010000364.1 GCA_902488725.1 uncultured Bacteroidales bacterium | reverse complement strand
GTGTTGAGGCTGGGTAACGGCTCCATCTGTTCCACGCCGTTCGTTTGGGTAACCCCCCCCCCGCGGCTCCCCAGGTCCTCGCCCTTCCCGCCGATGCGGGACGGAAGGTGGGCCACATAGACGGCGAACATCTCCCCGTCGATCGTGCCGCGCACCATCAGCACATCGCGTGTCCGGAAATTCGCCTGGGCTGCCGCATCCATGTCGAAGGTGATGTTCTTGGATTGAAAGTCAAAGCGGATGGACCGGCTCTCGATGAGCTGGAACTGGTCCGGCCGATAGAGCAGGGCGACATCGACGCCGCGGCGGTCCGGGCCGTCGTAATGGACGATCTGGAAGTTCGCCTCCGCGATCTCGGGCTGGCTGACCAGGTCCTCCAGCACATGCCGGTTCTCGATCTCGCTGACACCCAAGATGGTGTGCCAGACCTTGTTGTCTTCTTTCATGGCCCGGATGACCGTGGCCATGTTGTGCAGTTTCTTCCGGTACTTCACATCAGTCCACTGGTTCGCCCCGTCCGGGAGGAACTCGTAGTCATTCTTTCCTTCGTCATGACAGGTGTCGAAAAGGTTCTCCATATTGTAGAACCCGATCACATAGCCCTTGACCCGCTTCTGCGCACCGAGAGTCGGCGCGAGGAGCAGAAGTGCCAGGAATCCGGTGACTATTTTTTTCATCATAATGGTTCTGTTCGCTTCAGGTTGGAGGCTTACCACCACCAGGACACGGTCTGCGGGTTTTCCGCCTCGACCTGGCCGGCTTTCTCTTTCCCGATTGCATCGGGCAAATTTACAAATAAATTCATTCCCAGCTTCTTTTCGAGGTCATCGATCGACATCGCAAAATTTTTGAGGGATTCTTTGGGACGGTAGTTCACGTCGTCGAAGCAAATTGCGCAGCCGGCGTAGCCCCCGGCGCCGAAACCGGGAGAACCGGACAGCTTGCAGACGACGGCCTTGTAGTAGCCCTGCGGGACGGTGACGTGCTTCCCGTCGTCGTCCAGGACGTAGTAGCCCGTGTCGCCGAAGCAGCCGGTCACCACATAGACGGTGTCCGCTTTGTCCGTCCAGCTCCGGACCGCCATTTCCAGATTCGCCCATATTCCCCCATTGAAATCATTGTCCTGCGGCGTCATGTTGGTTCCGTAGAAGGTAGAGGAATTTGCGGCATAGGAAAAGAGCCTGTCCGCAGAGGGAATCTGATGTCCCCGGGAGTACCAGCCTGCGTTCCCTTCGTCGAAACCCGTCAAGGTGACGGACTGCTTTCCCCGGGGCAGGAGGGGATCCAACGCCCAGTTGTCGGTGCGCGAAGTACCTTTTCGGGCATAGGCGGGAATCATCGGATAGGCCACCCATGGCGCGACCAACTTTCCATAGTCCCAGTCGAAGGAATAATTCCGGACCCGCTTGCCGTTGAAGTCCATGTTGTGGGCAAAGAATTCCAGTCCGTCTCCCACCCGGGTTTCCGGCAGTTCCAGCCACCTGACCGGTGCGACATCCGCCCCTGCGATGCTGCCGGGAGACGGCGGCGAGACCGTCGATCCGTTCTGGGTGAAATCGACCGACACCTCCCCGTTGCCTGCCTTCAGGATCATGCGCACCGTACGGGCGACCGCCCCGTCATTCCGCTCGTATTTGAATATGACCGCGATGCTTCCCGTCCCGTGATCCGGCTCCACGGCCGCCCAGGTCCCCCCTTCGACCGTGAGGGTCCAGTCCCCGGAAGCGGTCACATCCAGGAACTGGCTGCCCGCCGCCGCAGCCGCGGGAC
>CABTXO010000363.1 GCA_902488725.1 uncultured Bacteroidales bacterium | reverse complement strand
TCCCGACCGATCACCGGGTCCAGCCTGCCCTTCGCCGCCATGTCGTTGAGATTGATTGCGAACTTGGACAGAAACTGCAGTGTCGTTTGTTGTGTGTTGTTTTCCATATCAAAAAAATCGTCCGGTCCCCGAAGGGGCCGAACGATTGTCGGTCAAATCTTGTTCCAGTCCTTCCGGACTGACAGATTGTCAGTTACTGTGCAGGCGTAGCAGGAGTCTCCTGTGCAGGGGCTTCCTGTGCAGGAGTTTCATGTGCAGGGGCTTCCGTGGCCGGAGCAGCCTGCTGGACCGGAGCGGTCGGGAATTCCGGCTGCGCGGCGGTGTTCTCAATCTGATCGGTCACGTCGATCTCCGACCCCCGGTTCCCGGTGATCGTGAAAGAGGTGATGATGGAAACCACGAGGATGAACGTAACGAGGCCCCAGGACACTTTTTCCAGAATGTCGGCGGTCTGCCGGACACCCAGGGTCTGGTTTGCGGACACGAAGTTGGAGGCCATGCCCTCTCCCTTGCTGTTCTGCAGCAGAACGACGATCGTGAGCAGGATACTGGCGATTACGATCAGGATCGTGAGGATGGTAAATAACGTGTTCATATTTCTGAATTAATATTTTCGGGTTCCAATTTTTCAACAAGGGTTGCAAAGTAAGCACTTTTTTCGGGATATCGCAAAATTAGTTTCGAATAAATCTTCTTGGCCTGAGGATAATAGCCCTGTTCGGCATAGACCTGCGCCAGCGTTTCGGTGCAGAATCCCAACTCTGCGTCCTCCCAGTCCTTGGCCGCGGCCTCGGGCGTACGCAGCGCGACAAATTTGGTGAAGATGTCGTCTTCCTCACGCCGCACCGCATCGTACTGGTTCTGGGAGAAGAAGTCGCCGCCGATGACCCGCACCGTCCTCCGGTAGCCCTGCGGGGAGGATTCCGGCCGGTTCGGCTCGATGTAGGCCTTCAAGAGCTCGGCCACATCCTTGTCGGAACAGTCTTCCTTCCGGGTGGACCGGAGGATGTCGAAGATCCGGTCCCGCGCGGGAAGGTACATCGCCGCGTCGGCATACTGCGCCGTTCCCCATTCGCTGCCGCCCAGCTTGGCCATCCGCTGACAAAGCTCCTTGCGCGCAGCCCCGAACCAAGGGTAGAGATGCACCACCTCGGTCAGTTCGTCCATCGTCAGCACCTTCAGTTCCTTTCCTTCCATCATGCTACCATTGCGCCACACTGGCATTGAACATGTCTTCCACGAGCTTGTCCACGATTTCCTCGCAGAGCGACGATTCGACGGCATCCAAGGAATTGGTGGAATCGTAGTCCGCATAGGCGGAGAAGCTCTTTTCGAAATTGTCTTCGGGGTACTTCCGGTTCGTGAAGACGAGCTTCACCGTCACGGTCAGGCGGTTCTGCGCCGCCACCTCATTCGCGGTCACGGCGGCCGCCCGGACTTCATAGCCGGTCACTTCCCCCTGCAGATGCAGGTCGGGATCCATCTCCACTTCCTCCAGCTTTGTCAGCTTCTTGAACTTGTCCTTCAAGGCCTCCGTAAGATTGTTGCTCAGGGTCGGGTTCACCTTCAAAGCTTTATAGCCGAAGTAGTCGATGGCCACCGTCTTCACGTCGGGCTGGATGGAAGTGCCCGAAAACGTGTAGATGCCACAGCCCTGCAGCAGCAGGACCGCGGATGCGAGGAGTATGATCAGCGTCCTTTTCATCGGCTGTTCCCGTTATGCTTCACCGGCCGGTCGTTCAGGCCGAACTTGGCGATCCAGCGGTACAGCGTCCG
>CABTXO010000362.1 GCA_902488725.1 uncultured Bacteroidales bacterium | reverse complement strand
GATCTACGGCCACACCAAGACCACGATCTTCGCCCACCGGGTCCCGATCGCCGGCATCGCCGGAGACCAGCAGGCCGCCCTGTTCGGACAGCTGTGCACCGAACCCGGCTCCGTCAAGAACACCTACGGGACCGGCTGCTTCCTGCTGATGAACACCGGGGCGCAGCCCATCCTCTCCCGGAACAGCCTCCTGACCACCATCGCGTGGAAGGTGGACGGAAAAGTGCAGTACGCCCTGGAAGGCAGCATATTCGTAGGAGGTTCGGTCGTGCAGTGGCTGCGGGACGGGCTGGGCATCATCCGGAAATCGTCCGAAGTGGAGGCGCTTGCCCGGACCGTCCCGGACAACGGCGGGGTCTATTTCGTACCGGCCCTGACCGGCATGGGCGCCCCGTACTGGGATCCGTATGCGAAGGGATGCATCCACGGCATCACGCGCGGCACGACCGCCGGACACATCGCCCGCGCTGCCCTGGAGGGGATCGCCTTCCAGACGATGGACATCGTCGGGGCGATGGAGAAGGATGCGGGCATCTCGCTCTCCGAACTGAAAGTCGACGGAGGTGCCTCCCGGGACGACCTCCTGATGCAGTTCCAGGCCGACATCCTCGGCACGTCCGTGATCCGGCCGAAAGTCACCGAAACCACGGCCAAGGGTGCCTGCTACCTCGCCGGCCTCGCAGTGGGCTATTGGGACGGAATCGAGGAGATCAAGCGCCAGTGGGAAGCCGACCGGGTCTTCATGCCGTCAGCTGCACCGGAACAAGCGGAAGCCCTGAAGGCGGGCTGGACCGATATCATCCGCAGAACAATCAGAACCGAATAGATTATGGAACTCACTTTGTGGCACAAATGTGTCTTTGAATTTCTGGGTACGATGATCATGATCCTGATGGGAGACGGCGTGTGCGCCGGGGTCACCCTCAACCACTCCAAGGCGAAAGGTGCCGGCTGGATTGTCATCACCCTCGCGTGGGGATTCGCCGTGATGTGCGGCGTGTTCATCGCCGGACCCTATTCCGGCGCCCACCTCAACCCGGCCGTGTCGCTGGGCCTCGCCCTGGGCGGCAAGTTCGCCTGGTCCGCAGTACTCCCCTACGCGGCTGCGCAGATGCTCGGCGGCTTCTGCGGGGCGCTGCTCGTGTTCTGCTTCTACAAGGACCACTACGCGGCTTCGACCGACAATCCGGAAGGCATCCTGACGACTTTCTGCACGATGCCTGCGATTCCGCACAAATTCCTGAATTTCTTCAGCGAACTGATCGCCACCTTCGTGCTGCTGCTGGTCATCCTCGCGCTGGCCACGAAGGGGAACACGCCGGAAGTGGGCCTGGGCAGCGTCGGCGGCTTCCCGGTCACGGCCCTCATCATGGCGCTGGGCATGTCCCTGGGCGGGACGACCGGCTACGCCATGAATCCTGCCCGCGACTTCGGGCCGCGCTGCGTGCACGCCCTGATCCCCCTGCAGGGGAAGCGGGACAGCGGCTGGTCCTACAGCTGGGTGCCGGTCTTCGGTCCCCTGGCCGGCGCCTGCGTCGCCGCCTGCATCTACCTGCTGGTCTATTAAGGTATTTAGGCACAAGGGTGGTACTTCGGTGCCACCCTTGCAATCATAAATAATTGATAATAAACACAATAATATCGATGTTACTGGCCCTGCTGATGCTCGGGGCCGTGCTGGTGATCATCTTCGACGATGGAGACTCGGGTCGGAAACTGGCCTGGCTGCTGATCATCGCGGTTTTCCCGGTCATCGGGATCGTCCTGTACCTGATGATC
>CABTXO010000361.1 GCA_902488725.1 uncultured Bacteroidales bacterium | reverse complement strand
GCGCCTCCAACGGCGTGATCATGATCACGACCAAGAAGGCGAAGGGCAGCGAAGGTTACGGCGTCACCTTCAATTCCAGCGTCAATTTCGAGCAGGTCACGAAGCTTCCGAAACTCCAGACGCAATACGGCGGCGGCTACGGCTATGCCGGCGAATATGCCTATGGCGAAGACGAGGGGGATGACTTTTCGACCGAAACGATCGCCGGAAAAGAATATCTCATCCCCGATTACGGCATGGATGAAAGCTGGGGTCCCAAGCTGGACGGACGCCGGGTGCTGTCCTGGTACGACCTCCAGAAGTGGGTGAACGGCGGCAGCAAAGGGGCTCCGACCACTTCGGCGTGGTCTCCCGCGACTTCCGATTTCCGGGACTTCTTCCGGACGGGGGTCTCCTTCACCAACAACGTCGCAATTTCCCAGTCCTACGGCAACAGCGCCTTCCGCATCTCCTACACCAACACGGACCTGAAGGGCTATGTCCCCAACTCTTTCCAGGTGAAGAATGCGTTCAACGTGTCCGGGAACCTGATGAGCAAGGACAGGAAGCTGAACGTGTTCACGGTCGTGAACTTCTTCAACCAGCGGGCGACCGGCCGCGCCGAGACCGGCTACGGCGACAACAACGTCATGGTGAAGTTCACCCAGTGGGGCCAGCGCCAGCTGAACATGGAGGAACTGAAAGATCTGTACATGAACCCCGACGGCACCCAGGCTTCCTGGAACATCGGCGGCGTGGACGACCTCACGATCCAGTTCCACAACAACCCCTACTGGAGCCGCTACATGAACTATGAAAATGACTCCCGCAACCGTATCTACGGCAACGCCGGCGTGAGTTGGCGGATTCTGCCGCAGCTGACCGCACAGTACAAGGCGAACCTCGACTTCTTCGTGGACAAGCAGTACGAGCGCAATGCGGTCTACTCCCAGGAGCTTTCGAGATATTCCGAAATCTCCCGGCAGCAGTACGAGATCAACCACGAGTTCCTGCTCATGTACAAGGACACTTGGGGCGACTTCTCGCTCAATGCGAACCTCGGAGCCAACATCATGAAGCGGCACTATGAATATGTCCTGGGCGAGACCCAGGGCGGTCTCGGCGTGCCGATGTACTACAATCTGGCGAACTCGGTGTCCACGGCCGCAGCCTATAACTACAAGCAGGAGAAAGGCATCAACTCCGTGTTCGGAGACGCGACCCTCGGCTGGAAGAGCATGCTCTTCCTCCAGGCGACGCTCCGCGGGGACAAGTCCTCCACGCTGCCGGAAGGCCGCAACACCTATGTCTATCCTTCCGTCACGGCCAGCTGGCTGTTCTCCGAACTGCTGCAGGACAGCATGCCGTGGCTTGAATACGGGAAGCTTCGGGCCGGCTTCGCGAAGGTCGGCAGCGACACGGATCCGTACATGCTGTACCGGACCTATTCCCACTACACGCGTATCGATCCGACGACTCCGGGCTACCGGCTGCCCAACACGCTGACGAACCTGGACCTGCGGCCCGAGTCCACCACTTCTTGGGAATTCGGTCTGGAGGGTTCCGCCTTCAACGACCGGATCGGATTCGACCTGACCTGGTACTCCACCGTGACGAAGAACGAGATCCTGCCGCTTTCCGTGTCCGGAACCACCGGCTACATCTTCAAGACCGTCAATTCCGGGGAGATCTCCAACAAGGGTGTCGAATTCGCCATCCACGGCTCGCCGGTCCGCACCCGCGACTTCGAGTGGAGCACCAGCCTGACGCTGGCTTCCAACAAGAACCGCGTGAACAGCCTCACGGAGGGCGTGGACTACTACCGCATCGTG
>CABTXO010000360.1 GCA_902488725.1 uncultured Bacteroidales bacterium | reverse complement strand
TTCGGCCGCCATGAATTTCGGCAGGCCGCACTCGTGCATATTCAGTTCCGGTCCGACCACGATGACGGAACGGGCGGAATAGTCCACGCGCTTTCCGAGGAGGTTCTGGCGGAATCGTCCCTGCTTGCCCTTGAGGCTGTCCGACAGGGATTTGAGGGCCCGGTTGGACTCGCTCTTGACTGCGCTGGACTTCTTGGAATTGTCGAAGAGGGAATCGACGGCTTCCTGAAGCATGCGCTTTTCGTTGCGGAGAATGACTTCCGGAGCCTTGATCTCGATGAGTTTCTTGAGCCGGTTGTTGCGGATGATGACCCTTCTGTAGAGGTCGTTCAGGTCCGACGTGGCGAAACGGCCTCCGTCGAGCGGCACGAGCGGGCGGAGATCCGGCGGAATGACTGGGACGACCTTCATGATCATCCATTCCGGACGGTTCACGTCTTTCGACTCGAAGAACCACTTCACGACACCCAGGCGCTTCAGCAGTTCGGCTTTGCGCTGCTGGGAGGTCTCGGTGGCCATCCGCTGGCGGAGTTCTTTGGAGAGTTCCACGATGTCGATCTCCTTGAGCAGATCATAGACCCCTTCCGCACCCATCTTGGCGACGAACTTTGCAGGATCGCCTTCAGGAAGGTTGTCGTTCTCCGGGAGTCTTGCCAGGATGTCGAGATATTCATCCTCCGAGAGAAGTTCCATCTTCTCGACCCCGCTTTCGCCGGGGTTCACGACGATGTACTTCTCGTAGTAGATGACGGATTCGAGTTTCTTGGCAGGCAGTCCCAGCAGGGCGGAAATCTTGTTCGGGGCGCTCTTGAAGTACCAGATGTGCGCAACAGGTACGGTCAGGGCGATGTGGCCCATCCGCTCGCGGCGGACCTTCTTCTCCGTCACTTCGACACCGCAGCGGTCGCACACGATGCCGCGGTAGCGGATGCGCTTGTATTTTCCGCAATAGCATTCATAGTCCTTGGTGGGACCGAATATCTTCTCGCAGAAGAGCCCGTCCCGTTCCGGCTTGTAGGTCCTGTAGTTGACCGTCTCCGGCTTCAGGACCTCGCCGCAGGATCTCGCCGTGATGTCCTCGGGGGAGGCCAGCGAGATGCTGATCGTCTGGAAATTGCTCTTTACCTTATTGTCTTTGTTGCTGAAAACAGGCATATTGCTTTGCTATCAAATTGTCCGTAATTAATCCAGTGTAACCTTGAGGCCCAGTCCCCTGAGTTCATGCAGCAGGACGTTGAGGGATTCGGGGATGCCGGGGTTCGGCATCGGATCTCCCTTGACGATGGCTTCATACGTTTTGGAACGTCCTGTCACGTCGTCGGACTTGACCGTCAGGATCTCCTGCAGTGCGTTCGCTGCACCGAAGGCTTCGAGCGCCCAGACTTCCATTTCACCGAAACGCTGGCCGCCGAACTGCGCCTTGCCGCCCAGCGGCTGCTGGGTGATCAAGGAATATGGTCCGATGGAGCGGGCGTGCATCTTGTCGTCCACCATGTGGCCGAGCTTGATCATGTAGATCACGCCCACGGTCGCAGGCTGGTCGAACCAGTCGCCGGTTCCGCCGTCGCGCAGCCAGGTCTTGCCGTAGCGCGGCAGGCCCGCCTTGTCGGTGTAGTTGTTGATCTCTTCGTTGCTCGCACCGTCAAAAATCGGGGTGCTGAACTTGAGACCCAGCCGGGAACCGGCCCAGCCCAGGACGGTTTCGTAGATCTGGCCCAGGTTCATGCGGGAAGGCACGCCCAGCGGGTTCAGGACGATGTCCACCGGTGTTCCGTCGTCGAGGAACGGCATGTCTTCCTTGCGGACGATCTTCGCAACGATACCCTTGTTGCCGTGACGGCCGGCCATCTTGTCGCCCAC
>CABTXO010000359.1 GCA_902488725.1 uncultured Bacteroidales bacterium | reverse complement strand
GGGGCCGGGGGAGGCGGGGGGGGGTCGAGCGAAGGGAGACAAAGAGAAGCGGCTGCCTTTGCAGCCGAGAACATATTCAAAAACAAAAACTATGGAAACGGCAAGAATGAAATTGGGGAGAATCGGGGAGGGCACGGCATGCGACTTCCTGATGCAGCGGGGACAGACGGTGATCGAGCGGAACTGCCGGAAAGGGCATCTGGAAATCGACATCATCACCCTCGACCGGAATGGTGTACATTTTGTGGAGGTAAAGAGCCGGATGGCTCCGGTCAGCGCAGCACCTGAAGAGAACGTGAAGGCCGGCAAGCAGCGGAAAGTGGCGGAAGCGGCCCTGCGGTACCTGCACACGTCGAAAGACATCCGCCTGAAAGGAGATCTGGAAGTGAACTTCGACATCGTGGCCGTGACCTTCGTCGGCGGAGACATCTTGATCGACTACTTTCCGAACGCGTTCATCCCGATGTATGTGTGACACCACCATAATGCCAAAATATGAAAGATAACCGATATTGCGTGATCATGGCCGGCGGTACAGGCAACCGCTTCTGGCCCGTCAGCAGGGAAGCCCGCCCGAAACAGTTTCTGGACATCGCAGGCACCGACAAGACCTTTCTCCAGATGACCTATGAACGGTTCGCCCGGTTCATCCCGAAAGAGAACATCCTCATCGTCACCCTCGCCCGATATGCCGGCATCGTCACCGAACAGATCCCCGGTTTCCCGAAAGAAAACCTCCTGCTGGAGCCCTACAGCCGCAACACGGCACCCTGCCTGGTCTATTCTACCTATCACCTGCTCAAGCGCGATCCCGACGCCGTCATGCTGGCCACCCCGGCAGACCACCTGATCCTGGACGAAGCCCTGTTCCAGAAGACCCTCGGACATGTTCTCGACCACGTCGAGAGCCATGACGTGCTGATGACCTTGGGCATCGCCCCGAACAACCCCGACACCAGCTACGGCTACATCCAGGTGGCCGGCGGAAAGGTTTCCTCGATGGAAGACAAGCCCTACAAAGTCAAGACTTTTACCGAAAAACCCGACCAGACCCTTGCGGAAGTGTTCTGCAAGAGCGGCGAATTCTATTGGAATTCAGGAATATTCGCATGGAAGGCTTCTGTCATCCGGGAAGAGATGGAACGGTACATCCCGGACATCACCTCGCTCTTCAAAGGCTGGGAAAAGGCCTTGGGCACGCTTGACGAAGGCCCCTTCCTGGAAAAGGTCTACGGCGACTGCCCCAAGATCTCGATCGACTACGGGGTCATGGAGAAAACCGACCGCGCATGGTTGTACCCCGGACACTTCGGCTGGACGGACATCGACAGCTGGGACGGCCTGTACAAGAATTTCCCTGAAAAAGATGCGGAAGGGAATGCCGCCAACGCCGGCTGGACCCTGCTGCGGGACGACCGCGAAAACCTCATCTATTCCAGGGATCGGGACAAGCTCATCGCCGTCAAAGGCCTGAAGGGCTACATGGTCATCAACACGGAAGACGCCCTGCTGGTCTGCCCCCGCGACGAGCGCGCCTTCAAGGACATCCTCGCCGACCTCGGCATGCCCGCATTCGAGCAGTTCCGGTAGAAACTACTGGCTTTCGAGGGCAGAAAACAGTTTGGACACGTCCGAATAGCCGGACAGGTTGACGTTGTGTTCTTTCAAGTAGGTTTTGATGAATTCCTTTTTATCAGGGAACGCCCTGAACAGGGTGCTCCTGGTAATCGGATACACGTTCTTCCCTTTCAAGAGATACGGAATCTCCACGATTTCGTATGCCGTATCCTGCTTGAGAATATACAAGATTCCGTTTGCCGTAACAGAGTAGAAATCTTTGCTGCTGGCTGTCTCGGATTTCTGACG
>CABTXO010000358.1 GCA_902488725.1 uncultured Bacteroidales bacterium | reverse complement strand
CGAACGGCTTATCATCGGTAGGCTGATCCTCCTTACGGCGGGCCGGGGCCCCCCTTGCCCTCGGGACCCTGGGTGGCCCGCCGGGGGGGGCCGGGGGGGAAAATGGGAGGGCCTCCCCCCCCCACAACCCCGGCCCCCCCGCCACCGGCCCCGGCTTCCAGGTCCCGCCGATGGCGGAATTGGAGCGGCTCGTCACGCCCCGGACGAAGGCCATCCTCCTCAGCAACCCCGGCAACCCGACCGGAACCCTCTACAGCCGGGAAGAGATGCTGGCCCTCGGCGAAATTGCCCGCAAGCACGACCTCTTCCTCATCTCGGATGAAGTCTACCGCGAATTCTGTTACACCGATGCCCCGCATTTTTCAGCCATGAATATTCCCGGCCTCGACCGGCAGGTCATCCTCGTGGACTCGGTTTCCAAGCGCTACAACCTCTGCGGCGCCCGCATCGGCTGTCTCGTCTCCCGCAACCCCGCGGTGATGCGGGCTGCCTTGAAGTATGCCCAGGCCCGCCTGTGTCCGCCGATTTTCGGCCAGCTCGCGGCGATCGGAGCACTGGACACACAGCCGGATTACTTCGCGGCCGTGAAGGCGGAATACATCCGGCGGCGGGACTTCACCGTCGACACCCTGAACCGGATGCCGGGAGTGTTCTCCCCCCTTCCCTTGGGCGCATTCTACACCGTTGCCGAGATCCCCGTGGACAACGCGGAGACTTTCGCCAAATGGATGTTGACCGACTTCCGGCTGGACGGCGAAACCACGATGGTCACCCCTGCCGCTTCCTTCTACAAGACCCCGGGATGCGGCATCAACCAGATCCGGATCGCCTATGTGCTGGAAGTGCCGCAGCTTGCGAAGGCCCTCCGCATTCTGGCAGCGGGACTGAACGCCTATCCCGGCAGAACGGCATGAAAGCCATCGTCGCCATCGATTCGTTCAAGGGCTGCCTGACCTCCGGCCAAGCCGGGCAGGCCGCCCT
Organism: uncultured Bacteroidales bacterium; assembly: GCA_902488725.1. Taxonomy (GTDB): domain Bacteria; phylum Bacteroidota; class Bacteroidia; order Bacteroidales; family UBA932; genus Cryptobacteroides. The sequence goes on along the minus strand of CABTXO010000358.1, from coordinate 890 downwards.
CGGCGCACTGGATCCGGATTCAACCGTGATCCCCGTTTCCGACGGCGGCGAAGGTTTTTCGCGGATCCTCACGGACCTGCTGCACGGCGAAATCCGGACCGTCCCGGTGACGGATCCGCTCGGACGCCGCATCCATGCCTCCTTCGGCCTTGTCCAGTACGGACGGACGGCGGTCATCGAGACGGCTGCAGCCAGCGGTCTAGGCCTGCTGGCGCCCGAAGAGCGCAACCCGCTGGCCGCCAGCTCGTATGGAACAGGCGAACTGCTGACTGCGGCGTTGGACGAGGGCGTTGATGAAATCTGGCTCGGACTCGGCGGCAGCGCGACCTGCGACGGAGGCACGGGGCTGCTTCAGGCCCTCGGCTACCGCTTCCTGACCCCGGGCGGCGTGCTCGAACCCCGGCACACGGTGCTCGGGAATATTCAGCGGATCGATTCCTCCCACCGGGACAACCGGTTGCAGGACTGCCGGATCACCGGCTTCTACGATGTCTCCGTCCCGTTCTGCGGCAAGGGCGGCGCCGCGCAGCTGTTCGCCCCGCAGAAAGGTGCCGGCCCGGAAATGGTGGAAGCGCTGGATGCCTGGATGGCCCAACTCTGCAGCGTCTATTCCGCATTCTCCGGACGGGAGATCCGCCATGTCCCGGGATCCGGCGCGGCCGGCGGCATCGGAGGCGCGCTGCGGGCCTTCCTCCATGCGACCATGAACCCCGGCATACGGCACCTCCTGGACCTTGCGGAGATGGGCCCTGCGCTGGACACCTGTGACCTCGTCATCACCGGCGAAGGGCATGCGGACGCACAGACCCTCCGCGGCAAGGTGCCGGCGGGCGTTTTGGAATATGTCCGGGAATATGACGCCGCCTGCGGCGGAGGGCGGCACACCCGGG
>CABTXO010000357.1 GCA_902488725.1 uncultured Bacteroidales bacterium | reverse complement strand
GGGCAGGAGGGGGGGAAGGGGGGAGTCGAGACCGCGGGGGCGGGCGGACACAACCTGATCATGGTCGGTCCGCCCGGCTCCGGCAAGAGTTCCCTGGCGAAGGCGATGTCGGCGATCCTTCCGCCGATGACCACGGAGGAGGCCATCGTCACCAGCAAGATCTATTCGGTGGCGGGCATGAAAGGAAGCGAGCTCGGCCTGATCCGCACCCGTCCCTTCCGCGCGCCGCACTACAGCGCCTCGCTTGCCGCGATCATCGGGGGCGGCGCCGGCGGAGACATCCGTCCCGGCGAAGTCACTCTCGCCCAGAACGGGATCCTGTTCCTGGACGAATATGGCCAGATGCCCAAGTCGGTGCTGGAGGCGTTGCGGGGGCCGATGGAGGATCGCCGCGTGACGATCTCGCGGCTCCGGAGCAAACTGGAATATCCGGCATCTTTCATGTTGGTCGCCGCTTCCAATCCCTGCCCTTGCGGCTATTACGGGGAGGGGGACCGATGCAGCTGCACGGCCGGACAGCGGGCGAACTACCTGTCGAAACTGTCCGGACCGGTGATGGACCGGATCGACATTCAGCTGATCCTGCATCCGGTCGACACGCGGAAACTGGTGGGGCGGAAGAAGGGCGAGCCCAGCGAGGCGGTGGCGCGGCGGGTGCTGAAGGCCCGGGAGGTGCAGAAGCGGCGCTTCGAAGAAGAAGATATCTTCACGAACGCGGAGATGAACAACCGTCTGCTCGAAAAATGCTGTCCGCTCGATGATGCCTGTCGGCAGGTCATGGAGCAGATCATCGACAAACTGGGGCTGTCCGCCCGTGCCTATTCCCGGATAATCAAGGTTGCCCGGACGATCGCTGATCTGGAGGATGCGCCGGACATCCGCCCCGGCCACCTCCGCGAGGCCGCCGGCTACCGCTTTCTGGACCGGATCGCACCGGAGATGCGCTAGTCCTCCCAGGAAAGGGTGCGGGATTCGTCGGGGTTCACACGGATGGACACGCGGAGCGTCTCGTCCGGCAGGATTTCCTCAACGTTCTCCGGCCATTCGATGATGCACAACGCTCCGCTGTCGATGTAGTCATAGAATCCGATGTCCAGGGCTTCGGAGACCTTCGTGATCCGGTAGAAGTCGAAGTGGTACATCGGTGCGCCGGTACCGGTCTTGTAGGCGTTGATGATGGCGAAGGTCGGGGAACTGACGGCATCTTCCCGGACCCCGAGCCGGCGGCACACTGCCGTCGTGAAGGTGGTCTTTCCGCCTCCCATCGGTGCGTAGAAAGCAATGATCCGGCGGTTGCCGATCTCCTGAAGGAAAGTTTCCGCAGCCTTGTCCAGGTCCTGCAGACGGGGGATGATGATTTCGTGCTTCATGTTCATTAAGGTCTCAGCCACATCTCCGGATCCTGGGGGCTGCGCCCCTTCCAGATCTGGAAATGCAGCAGCGTTTCACCGTTGATGGTGTCCACGGTACCGATTTCCTGGCCGGTCTTCACCGTATCACCGGCCTTCACATTGACGCTCCCAAGTTTGCAGTAGAAGGTGAAATAGTTGCCGTGCTGGACCAGGATGCATTTGTTGTAGCCCGGCATCACGACGATCTGCTTCACCAGCCCGTCGAACACAGCCTCTACGGCAGTCCCCGCCTGGAGCGCCACCGAAATGCCGTTGTTGAACGGCAGTTTGAGTTTGGTGAACACCGGATGGTAATGCTGGCCGAAATGATCCACGACCGGCCCCTCGGCAGGCCAGGGCAGTCTGCCCTTGTTGGCTTCGAACCGGCCGGCCAGCTTGTAGTCGATCGGGGCCCGCTTCTGCGCCGGGGCTGTCCGGCCTTTCGGCTTGCCGCTTTCCGGTTTCTCTTCCGTGGCTTCCCGGATGATCCGCAACTCCTACAAGAACCGGGACACG
>CABTXO010000356.1 GCA_902488725.1 uncultured Bacteroidales bacterium | reverse complement strand
TTGTTGTTGGAATGCAGGGTGCTCAATCTCGGATATTCGGCGTTCCGGTTGTCCTCCCTCCAGGAATTTTCAACCAGGTACAACGGAGCGTTGTCGAAATTGCCGAACCACGGTGTGGTGAAGGGCGTGGAATCCGTAACACCGTTCTTCCAGGCGGCCTGGAGCATTCTGTCGCAAAGGGCTCCTCCCTGGAACTGCACCGAGAAGTCGATTCCTTTGTACTGTGCGGAGCCGATGAGCGAGAACATCATCTGCGGATACTCGGAGCGCGCGATGCGGACATAATCGTTCGAGGTGATCTTGCCGTCGCCGTCGAAGTCCTCATACATGATGTACCCGAGACGGGGCGTTTCGGCGACCGGCTTGGGAGCCTGGTCAAGCTGCTCCTGCGTCTGATAGAGCCCCAGGGCATGAAAACCGTAGATGTCTCCGATCTGCCCGCCGAGAATATTCTGCCAGGGGTGCGTGTTGTCCGGCTGCGTCCGGCTCAGTATGCGGTTCCTGGCAAATGTGATGTTTGCATTCAGGTCGTAGTGGAAATCCCCGATTTTGTTCCGGTGCGTGAGCACCAGCTCAAACCCGCGGTCGTCTGCGGCACCCGTGTTGGATACGGACGGGTAATGTCCTCCCAATGAAGGAGGATAGACGGCGGACAGTCCCTGGAGTATGTCATACGTGTACTTGTAGAACACATCGAGCTGCACTCCCAGCAGGCCCTTCCATGCATTGAAATCGACTCCGAGGTTGTAGATCCGGGTCTTCTCCCAGGTCAGTTCGCGGAACGGGTATGACAGGTTGTTGTAGAGGGTCTGCTGGCTTGCCGGCTTGTCGCCGAAAGCCACTGCTGCGATTCCGAGGGCATACTGCTTGCGGAACTGCCACGGCTTCACATGGTCGCTGCCGAGAATGCCGGCCGAAAGCCTGAGCTTCAGGAAGTCCACCCACGTGATGGCCGACTTGAAAAAGTCCTCTTCGGAAATAACCCAACCGAGGGACGCGGAAGGGAAGAATCCCCAACGGTTCTCCTTCGCGAAAAGATAGGAACCGTCGTAGCGGAACGAAAGTTCTGCAAGGTATTTCTGTGCGTATGAGTAATTCAGCCTGCCGATGTACCCCGCCCAGGCCGCTTTTTTTGAGCTGCCGGAGTTGGTCATTGTAGACTTGTCAGCAAGATCCAGTTCATAGAGACCCGGAAGCGAGAAATTCCACCTCCCGGCAGAAAATGTCGAATGCTCCTTGAGAGTGGCCTCGTACAGCAGCAGTGCGGCCGCTTCGTGTTTGCCGAAGCTGCGCTCCCACGACAGCGAAGGCCGGAGAACTGTCTGCCGGTCCTTGGTGTCGGTCCTGCTGAAGGAGCCTCCCTTTACGAAATCACCGGCTTTTGTGTATTTGTACTGCTTTTCATTGAACATGTACTGCATGATCATATACTCCTGTGAAAGAGCAGACCCATCCGCATCCGCCCAGTCGTAACTTCCGAACATGCTGGCTTTAAGTCCCTTGATGAAAGGGAAAGTGTATTCGATCGTACCGCTGGTTTCGATGCGGGTATTCTGCTGCTTGATGCCTCCGGAGTGCTGCGGACCATATTCGGGGTTGTGCTGGGACAATCGCCATGCTCCCGTAGGGTGCCCTTTGTAAGTTTTCGGAACGAAAGGATAGCTGTACAAGAACAACTTGAAGAGCGACAGGTATCCCTGTTCGTCCACGCTGTAGGAGCCCGGACGCGCATAGTCGTTGAAGCTGCCGCCCACGTTCACTGCAATCCGCCAGTTGTTCCCCGGCTTTGCATCAATGTTGGCGCGGAAATTTTTCTGCTCGTTCTTCATTCCTTCAATGATACCGTTCTGGCGCATATAGCCGCCGCTCACATAGTATCTTACCCGGTCCGAGCCCCCCCCCCCCCCACCC
>CABTXO010000355.1 GCA_902488725.1 uncultured Bacteroidales bacterium | reverse complement strand
CGGAAGACCGTCAGCAGGCGCTTGTAGGCGGCACGGGTCTCGGGATGGGCGCTCCAGTCCATCGGATTGTACCGGAAGAAGTTGATCACCTCCGGATACGCCACTTCCTGCTCTCCGTACACGAGGGCGGCGCCGTGGGTGAAGACCGTGGCCGTGTAGGCGGCCAGGGCGCCCTGCTGGCCGCCGAATTCGGCCACCGTGGATTTCTTGGTGGCTTCGTCGTGGTTCGTGGTGAAGCGCAGCTTGACCTTTCCGGCCGGAATCCGGGCATATTCAGCACTGTCGGCACGCACAAGCAGGACGGCGCTGCTGTCACGGCAGAAGACATCCCGCAAAGCGTTCATGTAGTCCCAGGCGTAGTTCATGTCGAAGCCGGCCTCCAGCGTGGCGGGTTCGTTGCCTTCCGCGAGCATCAGAATCGGTCGTCCGGCATCGGTGCGGAGGGCGGAGATGCAGTCTTTCCAGAAATCAGCGGGCACCTGGTCGGCGACATCGCAGCGGAAGCCGTCCACGCCGGCTTCCCGGATCCAGAAGGCCATCGATTCGGTCATGGCACGGCGCAGGCCCGGCTCGTCGTAATTCAGGTCCGCGACGTCGGTCCAGTCCGTTCCTTCGGGATGGATGATGGCCTGGGTGGAGTCCCGGGTGTACCATTCCGGATGCCGGCTGATCCAGATGTGGTCCCAGGCCGTGTGGTTGGCCACCCAGTCCATGATGAAGGCCATGCCCCGCTTGTGGGTCTCCCGCACCAGGCGCTTGAAATCTCCGAGGCTGCCGAATTCCGGATTGACGGCAGCGTAGTCTGCGATGCTGTAGGGGCTGTTCTTGCTCTTGACCTGGCCGATGGGGTAGATCGGCATGATCCAGACCACATTCGCCCCGAGGGACCGGATGGAATCCAGCTGCGGGATGATCTGCTCCAGCACGCTGGGCTTTCCGGCTTCGGAAGGTCCCTGCGCGAAGTTGCGGGGATTGATCTGGTACATCACGACATCCTGCGCGGCAGGAACTTCGTACGGGGACTGCCGCGACTGGCAGGCGGCAGGGATCAGCAGGACAGCCAGCATTGCTGCGGCGAAACTTCCAGTAATACGTAACTCTTTCATATTCATAAATTTATGCATTTCAATCAGACTGATTTCTGACGGATTGATTTCGTTAAACATTTATTATTCAGCGAGATGCAAATCACGCAAGCCGTGCGGCAAATGCGTCAGGATTCGGAACCGGGATGCGGCACATCGCCGGAACGGACGGAAAGGGTGCTGAAGCAGCCGAGGACGGAGCCGGCGCGGCCGTCCGGGGTGAAGGCGCCCATGTCATAGGCGTTCCAGTTGTAGGCGGGAAGGGAATAGAAGGCGGGTTTCCAGCCTCCGTAGCATTCCGGCTCCCAGTAGAAGACGCCGGCGCAGGCTTCCAAGGGGGCTACCCGGTCCAAAAAATCCTGCATCGCGCGGGTCGCCTCGGCCGGATTGTTTTGCTTCATGCCGATTTCGACCACCATCACATCGACCTTCCAGGTCTGCGCAAGGGAATTGATATTGTCCACGGCGGCCTGGTTGGCCTGCTGCCAGGTCGAGACCGTCGTCCGGGGATAGTGCGACAGTCCGATCATGTCCATCCGGCCGCCACCTTTTTTGAACTGCTCGAACCACCAGGCGCTGGCGGCCTTGTCCCAGGCGTTGTCGATGTGCACGAGGACGGCCGTCTCCGGAAAGACGTTCTTGACAGCGGAATATCCCGCATTGCTGAGGGTGATGTAGCGCTGCCAGCCGCCCGCGATGTCGGCGCGGGCGGGGCTGAATGCAAATCCGGACCTGGTGTCCCACAACTGACCTGTCGGCCAGAGCATCCCGTTCCGGGTCTCGTTGCCGACTTGCACCCACTTCGGGGTGACGCCCGCCGATTTCAGCGCCGTCAACACTTCGG
>CABTXO010000354.1 GCA_902488725.1 uncultured Bacteroidales bacterium | reverse complement strand
GATCTTCACCGGCAGCCAGCTCCCGATCGGGGCCCTCCGCACCGACGGCAAGGAGAACCTCATCTCCGCCGTGGAGATCGCCTCCGCCAAGGACACGGAGGGTCACGCCCTCGTGCCCGAGGTCGCCGTCTACTTCGATTCCTGCCTGATGCGGGGCAGCCGGACGACCAAGGTGAACGCGGAGAACTTCAACGCCTTCTCTTCTCCGAATTTCCCGAACCTGGCGGAAGCCGGCATCCACATCAAGTACAACGCCGGAGCGATCCGGAAGCCCTCCCGCTGGGACCTGCCCCTGCAGATCAGCACGCAGCTGGACACCCGGGTGTCGATTCTGAAGATCCATCCCGGCATCACCCCGCAGGTCGTCCGCAACATCCTCTGCGGCCCCGAGACGCGGGCCGTCATCCTGGAAACCTACGGATCTGGAAACGCGCCGTCGAAAAAATGGTTCACGGACATCGTGGAAGAAGCGATCGGCATGGGGAAGATCCTGGTCAACGTGACCCAGTGTCTGGCAGGGAAAGTCAACATGCAGCTCTATGCGACGGGAAAATCGCTGGAACGGGCCGGAGTCCTGTCCGGACACGACAGCACCACCGAGAGCATGCTCGCGAAACTGTTCTACCTCCAGGGGAAAAGTCCGGAAAACGCCTGGGTGGAATCCTGGATCGGGCAGGACCTGATCGGAGAAATTTCCATCTAAATATTGCCGTTTGAAAATAATTTAGTAAATTGCACCGGATTTACCGGAGGGCAGCGATCCTCCGGAAGTTTGTTTTGAAGAGATAACTATCTAATACATTATTAATTAAAAAACGCAAAAACGAGTATGAAAAAGTTTTTCATGTTTTTGGCAGTAGCGGGCGTCCTCGCTTTCACTGCAAACATTGCATCCGCCCAGGATCAGCCTGCAGGTACTGACGCTGCCGCCACCGAGCAAGTCGCGGCCGCAGAACCGGCTGAGATGTCGGCTTCGGACCTTCTCAAAGGCACGGCCCAGGACGTTCCGCTTCATCAGCAGGTCAAGACCTACTTCATCCAGGGCGGTCCCGGGTTCATGTCCCTGATCATCCTCTGCTTGATTCTCGGTCTTGCACTCGCCATTGAAAGAATCCTGTACCTGTCTTTCGCCAAGACGAACACCAAGAAGCTCATCGAGAAAGTCGAGAGCGCGATCCGCGAAGGCGGCGTCGAGAAGGCGAAGGAAGTCTGCCGCAACACGCGCGGCCCTGTGGCCAGCATCTTCTTCGATGGCCTGAACCACTATGACGAAGGTCTGGACGTGGTAGAGAAGCGCATCGCTTCCGCGGGTGGCGTACAGATGAGCCTCATGGAAAACAACCTCTCCTGGATCGGTCTGTTCATCGCCATGGCCCCTTCCCTCGGATTCTTGGGAACGGTCATCGGTATGGTGCAGGCCTTCGACGCCATCGAGGCTGCGGGTGACATTTCCCCGACCATCGTCGCCGGAGGTATGAAGGTCGCCCTTATCACGACCGTCGGCGGTCTCATCGTTGCGTTGATTCTTCAGGTGTTCTATAACTATATTCTTTCCCGGATCGACTCCCTGTCCATCGACATGGAGAACGCCTCCATCGACCTCGTCGACGTGCTTGCCGAGCACAAGAAATAGTTCACGTTCATAGAATAACTTCTGAATCAATCTGATAATGAATAAGATTTTTAAATGGATCTGCTGGGCTTTGATGATCATCGGAGTCGCCTTTCTGGTCTGGGGTTTCGTAGGCGGTTGGCCTGGCGGAGTCAACGACCCGAACGGGCAGCCCGTCGTGAACATGATGCTGAGATACGCCTACTTCCTGCTGATTGCGGCGGTGGCGATCCTGCTCGTGCTCACCCTGGTGATCTCGGGCACCAACAATCCGAAGGGTCTTGTCAAGGCGGGACTCTTCCTGGTAGTCGCCGCAGCCGT
>CABTXO010000353.1 GCA_902488725.1 uncultured Bacteroidales bacterium | reverse complement strand
GACAGCCTCGGTCGCTATGGAAGATGAGGCGGGGCGAATTGGCGAGGCCGAGGTAGTTGTTGGCGCAGAAGTTGAGCGCCCTGGATCCGTCCTCGAGGGTGATCTCCGCGCTCTGGGCGGATGCGATGTTCCTTTCGTTCTTGTACAGCCCGGCTTCCCGGATGGATGCAAGCTCGTTCTGCAGATGTTCCTTGAATTTTCCGTACATGTTTATAATTTTTTAGAAGTTTCAGTGATGACCTTACAAATTTATCAATTTTCCGCAAATCAGTATAATTAATCCGAATAACATGAATTTATTATCGGGAAAAATGTAAATTTGCAGTGTTAAATATAGTCAATAAGTGACAATCTACCATGAAAAATGTACTAATTATCGGTTCTACCGGCCAGATCGGATCTGAACTCACGATGAAAATCAGGAACATGTTCCCGGAGGGGAATGTCGTTGCGGGCTACATCGCCGGCATGGAGCCCAAGGGAGAATTGCTGGCATCGGGGCCTGCGGAGGAGGCCGACGTGCGGAACGGGTCCAAACTGGCGGATATTGTCACGAAGTACAAGATCGACACGATCTACAACCTCGCGGCCCTGCTGTCCGCCGTGGCCGAGCGCAAGCCGCTCATGGCCTGGGACATCCAGATCAACGGATTGCTGAATATTCTCGAAGTGGCCCGCGAACACGGATGCGCCGTGTTCACGCCTTCTTCCATCGGTTCCTTCGGTCCCGAGACGCCGCATGTCAACACGCCCCAGGACACCATCCAGCGGCCGCGGTCGATGTACGGCTGCACGAAGGTCGCGACCGAACTGCTCAGTGACTACTACTTCCACAAATACGGCGTGGACACGCGTTCCGTGCGCTTCCCGGGTCTCATTTCGAACGTGACGCTGCCGGGCGGCGGCACGACGGACTACGCCGTGGACATCTACTATGCAGCGGTCCGGGGCGAGGAGTTCGTCTGCCCGATCGCAGCCGGCACCTTCATGGACATGATGTACATGCCGGATGCCCTGAAGGCGGCGACGGACATCATGCTGGCGAACCCCGCCAAACTGAAGCACCGCAATTCGTTCAACATCGCTTCGATGAGTTTCGATCCGGAAATCCTGCGCAAAAAGATCAAGGAGCATATTCCCGGCTTCAAGATGCGCTACGAGGTGGATCCGATGCGTCAGGCGATCGCAGATTCCTGGCCGGACAAGCTGGATGACACCTGCGCGCGCGAAGAGTGGGGCTGGGCACCGTCCTACGACCTGGAGTCGATGACGGTCGACATGATCGCCGCCCTCCGCCGGAAGTTCGGGCTGTAGCGTCCCGAGGATCGCCACAACCCCGGCCGCAGGGTGCCGACTGCGGCTGTGGTGGCTTTTTTGGCGGCTTTGGCGGCGGCGCGGGCTTCTTCGCGGGCCTTGCGGCGGTCGAAACGGGCCTTGTAGCGTTCGAAGACTTTCTGCTCGCGGGCTTCGCGCTGCCTGAGGGCTTTCAGTTTCTTGCGGGTGTCGGCCCGTTTCTTCTTCAGTACCTTCTCGGCTTTGATTTTCGCGCGCCCGGCATCCCGGTCATCCATCTGTTTCCAGCGGGCTTCTTTGGCTTCCATCTGCGATCGGCGGGCCTGCTCCCGGGCTTTCCGCTTTTCTGCAGCTGCGGCTTTCTTGGCTTTTCGTTCCGCTTCCTGACGGTCGATGGCGGAGAGTGAGGTGCCGGCGGAGAGGGCCTCGATCTGTTCTTTGGTCAGTGCGAGGGTGTCTGCTGTCTGCTTCCCGGCAGCGGGGGCAACGGCCGGTTTCCGCGCATTGGTGTCGCGGGGGGCCGTGCCGTCGGGAAGGGACACCATGCCATTGCGGCCTGCCAGGCTGTCGCGGCGGGGAAGACTGTCGGGGCGGGTGGGGGGCCAGGGCAGGCCGGGGCGGGGGGGGAGGACGCGGGGGCGCGGCGGGGGCGCAGGCCG
>CABTXO010000352.1 GCA_902488725.1 uncultured Bacteroidales bacterium | reverse complement strand
TCCCGCGCTGCGAACGGAGTCATCCTCGTGACAACCAAGAGCGGCAAGAGCGGCCAGGCCCGCTTTACGGTCCGCGCCAAATACGGCGCCCAGCAGCTGATCAACGACCGGAACATCCGTCCGCTCACCGGAACGGAACTTCTCGACTACATGCGTTTGGCCGCCGTGAACGCCGGTCGCAACCCGGATGATCCGTCTTCCGACTACTACTATCCCTATTCGCTGCTTCAGAACGGGACGGTCAACTGGTACAAGGAATTGACCCGGATGGGCTCCCTGCAGGAGTACGAAGTGAACGCCACCGGCGGAAACGACAAGGCAACCTATTATTCTTCCCTCGCCTACCACAAGAACAACGGCGTGTTCTACGGGGCGGACTTCAGCCGCTTCACGGCGCGCGTCAACGCGGACTACAAGCTGACCAAGCGCCTGACCACCGGGACGAGGATCAACCTCATGTACGACGAGTCCAACTCTCCGGAAATGGGCGGACTGTACTACTCGAATCCCCAGTTCGCGATGTTCATGATCCTTCCCTGGACTCCGCTGTACGACAAGAACGGGAAATACAACGTCGACATCCCGGAGAACAGCAACACGAACCCGCGCGCCCATGCCGCCTATAATGACGAGCACGACACGGACTACCGGCTCAACGGCTCGATGTTCCTGGAATGGAGGCCGATCAGCCAGCTGACCTTCAAGACTACGAACGGTGTGGAATACGTGACCGGCTACGGCCGCCGTTACTGGAGTCCGGATGCCGCTCCCGGCGAGTCCGCGACGCTGCAGACCCAATGGACCAAGGACATCCGCTACACGTCCTCCAACACCGTTTCCTTCGATGATGCCTACGGCGACCACACGGTCCACGCCCTCATCGGACAGGAAGCCTTCATCGACACCTTCGACTACTTCTACGGCTCTTCCCCCGATGTGGATCCCAAGATCCCGTATCCGACCACTTCCACGCCTGACAAGGACAAAATCGGCTACGATTTCAACGAGCGGACCCTCCTGTCCTTCTTCGGGATCGCCAATTACAACTACGCGAACAAGTACTTCCTTTCCGCTTCGATCCGCAACGACGGCAGCTCCGTGTTCGGCGAGGCCAAGCGCTGGGGTCTGTTCGGTTCCGTGGGCGCTTCCTGGAACATCTCCCGGGAGAACTTCATGAAAGGCACCACCCGGTGGCTCAGCGCCCTCAAACTGCGCGCCTCCTACGGGGTGAACGGCAACGACAACATCGCCAGCTACCGCGCCTACGGTGTCTATTCTTCGGTAACCTACAACGGCTTCGTCGGAATGTCCCCGAGCCGTCCGTCCAACCCGAATCTTTCCTGGGAGAAGAACAACACCTACAACGTGGGACTGGATTTCGGCTTCTTCGACGACCGGCTCACGGGGAGCATTGACTACTACAACCGCTTGACCCGCGACATGCTCCTGGACAAGCAGGTGCCCTATCCGACGGGATTCGCCAGCAACTTCATGAACATCGGCTCTATCCGCAACCGGGGACTTGAGCTGCAGATGGAAGGCACTCTCCTGCGCAATCAGGACTGGAACTGGACGGTGGGCTTCAACATTGCCTTCAACCGCTCCAAGGTGCTGGACATCGGCGATTCCGAATTCCTGGTCACCGAAGACAGCCGCCATGGCGGAAGCGCGGTGCGCATCGCGAAGGACAGAAGCCTCTACACCTTCTATCTGCGCGACTGGTACGGGGTCAATCCCTCCAACGGTGACGGTCTCTGGTGGACCGAGGACGGCAAGCTGACCAATCAGCGCGGGAAGGCCCGGTACATCTATGTCGGCTCTCCGGAACCGAAGGCGACGGGCGGATTCAACACCAGCCTTTCCTGGAAGGGATTCAACCTCTCCGCCTACTTCGACTTCGTGGCGGGCAACAAAGGGCTGGTCTCCAACTTTTTTGAGCGTGACGGTGTCATGATGACCAACAAC
>CABTXO010000351.1 GCA_902488725.1 uncultured Bacteroidales bacterium | reverse complement strand
GTGTCCTCCGCCAGGATCAGGTCAGCCTCCCGCAACACCTGCACGGCCCGGAACGTCATGTCGTCCAGGTTGCCGATCGGGGTGGGTACGATGTAAAGTTTGCCGGCCATCGGTCAATCGCTTGGTGGTTCCGATTCAGCGGAGTTTCCGGCGGACCGCCATCATCAGCCGGTACACGGGACCGGAATTCAGGTTCCAGTCCGGGAAATGTTCATGGATGTGGGTCAGGGCCTCGTCCAGCGATCCCATGCCGTTGAAGGCCGCGATGGTGTCCCGGAACAGGAGGGGGTCCTCCTTGAACAGGGATTTGATGAGCAGGACCCGGTCGGTCAGCGAAATGGCACTGATGATGTTCTTCACTTCCGAGCCGGGGCGGTCGGTCCGCCAGGCCTGCTTTTCGGCCATCACGTCCATGACGGCTTTGTCGGCCTTCCGGCTGTCCATGACCGTTTTTCCGGGCTTGGAACCCGCACCTCCCAGTTCGGCCGTCAGGGACTTGGGCGCATATTCGGGAAGATCGATGTCCGCATCCGAAATGGAAATGTCGATCGGCTCCTGCGGGAGGTCCGTCCGGCTTTCCGGTACAGCTTCGGCCGGGGTCTGCGGCTCGGAGACTTCGACCGCCGGCGGCAGATCCGCTGCTTCCGGCTCCGGGACCTCGACGGCGGGCATCTCGCCAATTTCCGGAATATCCGCCACAGCGGGTGTCTCGACGGCTTCCGGGATCTCGATCGCAGCAGGCTCCGCGGCAGCTGCCGGAACCTCTTCGAACATCGCCTCTTCCGGCTGCCCGATCGCTTCCGCAGCCCGTGCGGCCGCTTTCACCTCATTTTCCAAGGCCTCCAGCTGTGCCTTGAAGATTTCGATCTTCTGGAGCAGTTCGTTCCAGGTTTCGTGCCCAGTGTTTCCCATACGGCGTAAAATTGACTATATTTGCATTTGCGAAGCAATGGCAAAGATACAATGTTTTTAGAAAACGCAAGGAGGGCGGGCTGCATCGAAGTGATCTGCGGCTCCATGTTTTCGGGCAAGACCGAAGAACTCATCAGAAGACTGAAGCGGGCGCAGTTCGCCAACCAGAAGATCGAAATCTTCAAGCCGGCTGTCGACATGCGGTTCTCGGAGGTGGATGTCGTCTCGCACGACTTGCACAAGATACCCTGCACGCCGGTCCGGGATCCCCGGCAGATGCTGGACATCGCACCGGATGTCCAGGTGGTCGGCATCGACGAGGCGCAGTTTTACGACGATTCGCTGGTCGAGGTGGCCCAGACCCTGGCGGACCGCGGGGTGCGCGTGATCGTCGCCGGTCTTGACACCGACTGGCTCGGCAAGCCGTTCGGACCGATGCCGGCCCTCATGGCCATTGCCGAAGATGTGCAGAAAGTCCACGCGATCTGTGTGAAATGCGGGAACTTGGCCAACCATTCACACCGCCTCTCCAAGAGCCGGGAACTGGTCGTGCTCGGAGAGAAGGATGTGTATGAACCCTTGTGCCGGGAATGTTACAACAAGGCCCGGGCGGAAGAAGCCTAGTCCTTGATCTGCTGCAGCGATGTGCGGATCTTCCCTTCGATCTCGTCGCAGAGTTCGGGGTTGTCGTGCAGCAGCTGCTTCGTGGCTTCCCGTCCCTGCGTCAGTTTCTGCCCGTTGTAACTGAACCAGGATCCGCTTTTCTCGACGACATTGTACTCGACGCCGAGGTCCAGCACTTCGCCTGAATGGGAAATCCCTTCCCCGAACACGATGTCGAATTCCGCCTTCTTGAAGGGCGGGGCCATCTTGTTCTTGACCACCTTCACGCGGGTCCGGTTGCCGAGAGCTTCCTCCCCGTCCTTGATCTGGGTGATCCGCCGCACGTCGACCCGGACGGAGGCGTAGAACTTCAGGGCGTTGCCTCCGGTCGTGGTCTCCGGATTGCCGAACATGACGCCGATCTTTTCACGGAGCTGGTTGATGAAGATGCAGCAGGT
>CABTXO010000350.1 GCA_902488725.1 uncultured Bacteroidales bacterium | reverse complement strand
GGGGACCGGGACAAGACCAAGCGGCCCGAAATGGCCCGCGTCGCGCAGCAGTACGCGGACCGGATCTTCGTAACCTCAGACAACAGCCGCACCGAGCGGACGGAGGACATTCTGGAAGACATCAAAGCCGGCTTCGACCCGGAAGGACTGGCGAAGGCCCTCTTCATCGCCGACCGGAAGGAAGCCATCCGCACGGCCATCTTGCTGGCTCCGGAAGGATCCGCGATCCTGCTTGCAGGCAAAGGACACGAAACCTGTCAAATCATCGGAACGGAGCACCGCCACTTCGACGAACGCGAAATCGTCACGGAGATCTTCCGTTCCATGTCCGCGAACGAAAAGGACTGAGCCATGATCTACCATCTGTTCGAATACCTCAAGCCGTACGACATCCCGGGACAGGGGCTGTTCACCTACCTGTCGTTCCGGGCCATGCTGGCGAGCGTGACCGCCATGCTGATCGCCTTCTTCGCCGGAAGGCGGATCATCCGCTGGCTCCAGCGCAAGCAGATCGGAGAGACCATCCGGGACCTGGGGTTGGAAGGCCAGCTGCAGAAGAAAGGGACCCCCACCATGGGCGGGCTGATCATCATCCTGGCCATCGTGGTGCCGGTCCTGCTGTTCTGCGATCTCACCAACGTCTACACCCTCCTCCTGCTCGTCACGACGCTGTGGTGCGGGGCGCTCGGATTCGCGGACGACTACATCAAGGTCTTCCGGCACGACAAGGAAGGCCTGCATCCGAAGGCGAAGCTCGCCGGACAGATCGCCCTGGGCTTCTTGATCGGACTCGCTGTCTGCTTCAGCAATGACATTGTCGTCCGGGAGAAGGTGGCCGTGACCGCAGGAGAAGCCCACATCGTGGCCCAGGACAACCGGACGGCATTGGACGTGGATTCCGAGCGGATGATCGCCCGGGATGCCGGCTGGAAGATGGAAAATGTGGTGAAGAGCACCAAGACCACCATCCCCTTCGTGAAGAACCATGAGTTCGACTACAAGTGGCTCTCCCCCTTCAAGGGGAAATGGGGCTGGTACTGCAAATGGGCGATCTACGTGCTGATGATCGTGCTCGTGATCACGGCCCTTTCCAACGGGACGAACCTGACGGACGGCATGGACGGCCTGGCCACCGGCACCACCGCCATCGTCGGCGTAGTCCTCGGCATCCTGGCCTGGCTGAGCGGCAACTTGGTGAATTCAAACTACTTGAATATAATGTATATTCCCGGGACCGGAGAAATCGCCGTGTTCATGTCGGCCTTCGTCGGGTCCCTGCTGGGCTTTCTCTGGTACAACGCCTATCCCGCCCAGGTGTTCATGGGCGACACGGGGAGCCTGACCATCGGGGGCATCGTGGGCGTGGGTGCCGTGCTGATCCGCAAGGAACTGCTGCTGCCGGTGCTGTGCGGCATCTTCTTCGTGGAGTCGCTGTCGGTGCTCATCCAGCGCTATTACTTCAAGTATACGAAGAAGAAATACGGGGAAGGACGCCGGGTCTTCAAGATGACGCCCCTGCACCATCACTACCAGAAGGAAGGCATCCCGGCCCTGATCCGGCGGCCGCTGCATGCGATCCCCGAATCCAAGATCGTGGTGCGTTTCTGGATGTTCGGCATCATCCTGGCGGTCGCGACCCTCGCCCTGTTGAAAGTACGTTAATATGGAATATTCGAAGATAATCATTGCATGAATATGAGCAGAGTTGTTGTATTGGGAGGCGGTGAGAGCGGTGTCGGAGCCGCGGTACTCGCAAAAGTCAAAGGTTTCGACGTGTTTCTGTCCGACAACGGAACCATCCCGGACCATTTCGCGGAGGAACTGCGCAAATGGGACATCCCCTTCGAACAGGGCCACCACACGGAACATCTGATCCTGAACGCCGACGAGGTCATCAAGAGCCCCGGCATTCCGAGTTCGGTGCCGATGGTCCGGAAACTCGTGGAACAGGGGACGCACATCATCTCCGAGATC
>CABTXO010000349.1 GCA_902488725.1 uncultured Bacteroidales bacterium | reverse complement strand
GCGGGCGCCGCAGCCGGGACAATCCGACACGGACGGCACGTACACCTATTCAGGACCCCGGATTTCCCTGCGCAAGGCCGGCAAGGGAAGGACCACGGACAGCCACCGGTTCAAGTCCGTTTACCTCGGTAAACTGTCTGGCCGGAAAGGTAAGGGCTTCGGGTACCAGGGAATGGATCTCTATCGGAACTACGCCCTGAGCTGCCAGAACCAGGGCGTGGCCTCCGTGTACCGGATCAACGGGCGCTCGATCACCCTGCTCGGACAGTTCGAACTCGCCTCCTTCCATCCCGACAACCATGCGAACGTGGTGAATTTCGGAACGGCATTCTACGCCGAGGGAGACCGGCTCCCCTTGGTCTACATCAGCCAGGCGCAGAAGAAGACCATCAACGGACGGAAGGATGTGCTGTACGTCGAGCGGATTGCATCCGATCTTCAATCTTCCACGTTGGTGCAGACCATCGTGTTCGACGATCCTGAACACCTGTTCGGATACGCACTCCAATGGGCGATCGACAAGGAGCAGGGTTTCCTCTATGGCTACGGCAACACTGTCAGCAATGAGGATCCCGCCAACCGGCACAGGATCATGAAATTCAAAATGCCCACGCTTCAGGATACCGACAAAGACGGTTTCGTCGTCCTTCGGGAGGAGGACGCTCTCGAAAATTATCTCCTCGAGGACGTCTCTGACTTCCGGGGCAATCCCATCGGGCAGGGGCTTACCATCGCGGGCGGTAAACTGTTCATGCCGACCGGCTTCGGCACGGAAAAGCATCCGTCAATTCTGTACGTCTGGGACCTCCGGACCCGTAGCATGAGCAACGTGGTCGACCTCACGAAGGCCACCCGCAGCGAGCTGGAAGATTGCGGAGTCTACCGGAACAGGCTCGTCCTGCAGGCGCAGGACGGTTTGTTCAGTCTGAAATTCTGATTTCTTCCGACAGATCCCAGGCACCGCCGGGGGCGAAGATGTCCTGCACCAGTTCGTCGTAGAAAAGCCCCCGTTTCGCAAGGTCCAGCAGATTGAAACGGAAGCGCATCAACTGTACCTTCGGGAACATCTCCAACAGCATCCGGCGGTCCACACCGATCATGGAAGGATCGTAGGGTGCTCCGACAATTTTCAGGAGCCTGCGCATCTTGTCAAATGAATAGACCTGCTTCCGCAATTCCCGGCGGAACTCCGGCCAGCAAGCCTTGAGCGCCGACAATTGCGCACGGACCGTTTCGGCCGGTGCGTATTTCTTTGTGATCTCCGTGTAGCCGAGCTGCGGGGCGGGAAAATCTTTGAATATTTCCAAGGCGCGCTGCTGTTCCTGTTCCAGCGAAGGCCAGGCGGCCACGCAGCGGTCGACATCGATCCGGGTCATGTCCAGCTTCAGAAACGCATCAAAGACTGCACACATCGTCAGCGTACCGATCGCGACCTGGAATCCGTGGATGGATATTCCTCCTTCGGGGCCTCGATTTCCTATCAGAATTCGAAGCAGACGTTTTCTTGCCCGGCACCGCTGGGCATCGTTGCGGACATCGACGTGATCGCTGCGGCTCCGAAAGAGATGACGGCCGCCGGCTATGCGGATCTTGCCGCCAAGATTCCGGCTGGCGGAGAGTGGATGATCGCCGACCGTATGGGTGCGGAGCCGATCATCCCCGCCGCGTGGCATGTGCTGCAGGATGTGCTGGACGATCTGCTTTCCCGTCCGGAAGCGGTCGCGAAGGGGGAGCCGCAGGCCGTGGCGGATCTTTTCGAGGGCCTTACTTTGAGCGGTTTCGCGATGCAGGCCGCCCAGTCCAGCCGCCCCGCCTCCTGCTGTGATCATTTGTTCAGCCATATTCTGGACATGACGCACCACCGCTTCAAGGGTAGACTCCAGTCGCACGGATTCCAGGTCGCGATCGGTACGCTGACGATGTGTGCAGTCTTTGATGCGTTTCTGAAGCTGGACATGACCCGGATCGATGTCGACCGCTGCGTGGCCGCCT
>CABTXO010000348.1 GCA_902488725.1 uncultured Bacteroidales bacterium | reverse complement strand
GCATCCAGGCCGGAACGTCGGTCACGCCGAAGGCGGTGCCGAGCCAGCCGATGCAGAGGGCGCCGGCGACGGAGGAGACCATGACCTTCCAGCTCGCGACACCGGTCCAGAGCAGGAGGACGGCGCCGAGCAGGATGGCGATGACGGAGGTTTCGCCGACCGATCCGGGGATCGTGCCCGCGAACATGTTCCAGGCGTCGAATCCGTGTCCGTTCAGCGCCGCGAGGGCTTTCGGACCGTCCGCCAGATAGGAAAGCGGGGTGGCGCCGGAGAATCCGTCGACCGCCTGCTCCCCGTGCCGGAAGGCGACCCAGACCTCGGAGCCGGACATGGCACTCGGGTAGGAGAAGAACAGGAAGGCGCGGGCGAGCAGGGCAGGATTCAGAAAATTCATGCCGGTGCCGCCGAAGACTTCCTTGCCGAAGACGACCGCGAAGGCGACCGCCAGGGCGAGCATCCACAGCGGCAGGTCCGCAGGGACGATCAACGGAATCAGGAAGCCGGTCACGAGGTAGCCCTCGTTGACTTCTTCGTTCCGGATCTGCGCAAAGCCGAACTCGATGCCGAGCCCGACCAGATAGGACACGATGTAGAGCGGGACGACCTTCAGAAATCCGAAGAAGAAGGTCCCCCAGAATCCGGGATCCGTTCCCGTGGCGAGATTGTGCTGACAGCCGGTGTTCCACATGCCGAAGAGGGCCGCGGGAATCAGGGCGATCACCACCAGGATCATGACTCTTTTCAAATCGACGGAGTCCCGCACGTGCGAACCCCTCAGGGTGACGGTGCCGGGGACCCGGAGGAAAGTGTCGAAGGCATCGATCGTGGAGTGGAGGAAACCGAATTTGCCACCTCTCTCGAACATGCCGGGCTTGTTTACGTTGTTTTCTTCCATAGCAATTTCCTCTTTACGCCATTTCTTTCAACATCAGGTCGATACCCTTCTGGATGATCGCCTGGATTTCGTTCTTCGAAGGATCCACGAACTCGCAAAGCGCGAAGTCTTCGGGGAGCACTTCGTAGATGCCGAACTGCTCCATCTTGTCGATGTCGCCTGTGTAGCAGGCCTTAATCAAATAGATCGGGAACAGGTCCATCGGGAGCACCTTCTCAAACACATCGGAGAGCACGAAGGCGCGGGGGCCGCCGTGCATGTTGGTGTCCATGCCGTACTTTTTCTTCGGGCAGAGCCAGGAGAAATACGCCTTCGAAGAACTGAACTGGTTGAAGCGGAAGGGCTTCGCCCATCCCAGCACTTCGCGCTCGTGCCCTTCGTGCAGGAGCGTGACCTGGTTGTCGAAGAAGCCGAGGAATCCGTCCATGCCGACATTCTCGCCGGTCAGGGCGTCGCCGCTGACTACGCGGACATTTTCGTCCCCGGGGTTGTAGAAGTCCTGCAGCGCACGCATGGAAACACCCGCCACCGCCTGCACGTACGCCGGTTCAATCGCCTCGGGACCGGTGACGGCGATTTTCCGGCGCAGGTCGAGCCGGCCGTTCAGGAAAAGTTTGCCGATGGCGGCGAGGGAGAGAAGCGAAAGGGTCCAGACCGTTTCGCCCTTCCGGATCGGGGAGATGTGGCTGATCTGCACGCCAACGTTGCCGGCGGGGTGCTTGTCGCCACGGACGACGTGGATAATCGCATCTCGCAGTTTGTAGAACGGGGATTCCGTGCTGTTCACGCAGACATGCACGCCTCCGTCGGTGAGTTTGGACACGGCGGTGATGCCGGCCTGTACGGCGGCATATTCATCCTGGAAGGCGAATGCAGTGTCGGCGGCGAGGGGGGCGGTGCTGAAGGCGGAGACGAAGATCGCCTTCGGCCGGGCTCCGGGATCGGCGATGATTCCATAGGGGCGCTGCACGATGGACGGCCACAGGCCGCTGGACAGCAGGGACGCCTTCACGGCTTCCGCATCCCGACCGGCGGGGGCCCTCGCCCCGGAAATGGCAAGTTCCCGCCGGGCGGCCGCCCTCACCAGGCGCGCAAAGCCCTTCCGCTTTT
>CABTXO010000347.1 GCA_902488725.1 uncultured Bacteroidales bacterium | reverse complement strand
TCAAATACAAAGGTTACATTACGCGCGAGAAAGCCATTGCGGACAAGATTGCCCGCTTGGAAGACCTGCATATTCCTGCGGACTTCGACTTCGACAAAGTCTCCGGACTGACCATCGAATGCCGGCAGAAATTCAAAAAATACCAGCCCCGCACCATCGCCCAGGCCTCCCGCATCTCGGGCGTTTCCCCCGCCGACATCTCCGTCCTTCTCGTCTATTTCGGCCGCTGACGTTCCACGTGGCACAATTGAAATCCGTGGAAGAATCGTTTGCGTTGCACGATCAATTTTCTTATCTTTGCAGTGAATTTATCGAAATGAGGCTCCTGCACGCCATATCTTTCGCCATGCTCGCGGTCCTGCTGGCCGCGTGCAATCCGGACGTATTCATCAAAGAATTTCTGGCGGAGGAACCGGAGGTGCTGGTGGAAAACGGGAAGGCTTCCGTTTCGTTCAAGGCCGATAACTGGGGCATCAGGGGCATCGTGAAGGACAGTCCCGTCTCCTCTTCCGGAGTCTATGCAACGGTCCGCGATCTGGAAGGAAAGAAAATCAAAGACCTCCCGCTGGAAGAGGGAAAATTCGCCGTCCTGTCCGTCGATACGGACATCATCGACTTCAAGATCGAGAAACGGGATCTGCACCGGCTGGATCTGATCTGCGGGGAGAACATGGAAGACAAACCTGCCAGGTACCTTGTCGAGGTGGGGAACCAGTACGAACGGAAGTGGATCACGGTGGTTTTTCCCCCGTCGCAGAAGTACCGGATCGACAGCGTGGTGTACGATTGGAAACAGTTCTACTGGTCGGACAATACCCTCGATCTTGTCCAGTCGCTGACCCTCAACAATACGAGCCCAGAACCTGTCAAAACCTGGTTTCAACCGTATAAGGATGCTTTCTGGACCGTTTCCAGCTTCTTTGATCCGGGTAGTGTAGACAAGTCGTTTGATAAAATATTCGGAAAAGAAAGACCGGAGATCGCGATTCCGGAGATCGTGGACAGTTTACCGGTCCCGGGCAGGACGAAGATCCGTTTCGGCGAAAGGACGGAGCAACTGAAGACCGGGCTGGACCCGGACTTGCAGGTGGAGGTACTCGTCCCGGCGGGGGAGAAACGGAAGATCGAAGTCTTCCTGTGTCTGGAGGAATATTCAGTCCCTTTCCAGGTGTATGCCTCCAACCCCGAGACGGGACGGCAGCGGGTCTATTCAGGTCAGCTAGACAGCAAGCGGCCGTACGATTACTTGATTTTGAAACAGCGTGTGCAGGATGGGCAAACGGGGGATTGAGGGGATTGTGCTGCTCCTGCTGGCGGCTTTGCCGGCGCGCGGTGCGGACCGGGACAGCATCGGCCGCGACATTCTGCCGCGCGTGGAAATCGGCCTCCGGCCGGCCTATCTCCTGCCAACGAGTCCCTATTTCAAGGGAGAATATACCCAAGGCAAGCCGGCGGAAGCCACCTTTTCCGGGCATCTGCGCTGCGGCTTCCGCTTCGGTCCGGCGACCCGTCTCGGGCAGCTGTACCCCCATGCCGTCCAGGGCCTCGGCATCGGCTACCACACCTTCTTCAATCCCGAAGAAATCGGGACTCCGCTCTCGGTCTATGTCTTCCAATCCTCCCGTCTTTCTGAATTAAATAATTGTTTATCAATTGATTATGAGTGGAATTTTGGAATATCGACGGGCTGGAAGAAATACGATCCGAACGTTAATCCCCACAACTTGGTCGTCGGTTCGAAAGCGAATGCCTACATCCATCTCGGCATGTTGCTGGACTGGGAACTCAGCCCGACCCTCAATGTCAAGGCCGGGGTCGGGGTAACACATTTTTCGAATGGCAACACCCAGCTGCCCAATGCGGGCGTGAACACGGTCGGAAGCCATTTCGGGCTGGTCTGGAAGCTGGTGCCGGAGCCTGTCGGGCAGCGTCCGCCGGCGACTGTCCGTTTTTCGCCCCCTTTTCCCTATTACCTCTTCCTCTTCGGGGGGACCCGGAAGAAAGGGTTTC
>CABTXO010000346.1 GCA_902488725.1 uncultured Bacteroidales bacterium | reverse complement strand
TGGCCGCGAAAAACATCATTTTCCGCGCGCTGGTGGACTCGGATGTCGTGGTGCATGGCAACCGGTCGCTGCTCTATTCGATTTTCCGGAATTTGACGGACAATGCGGTCGCTTATGCGGGAGAAGGCGTGACGATCACGATCCAGACGGTCGGAGAAACGCCGGAGGAATATTCCTTCTCGTTCGCGGACAACGGCGTCGGGGTTGCGCCGGAGCACCTTCCGAGGCTGTTCGAGCGTTTCTACCGGGTCGACAAGGGACGTTCCCGCAAGCTCGGCGGTACCGGGCTGGGACTGGCGATCGTCAAGAACGCCGTTCTGCTCCACCACGGCAAAATCACGGTCGGACTTGCGCAGACCGGCGGCCTGGAATTCAGGCTCAGTCTTCCGCGGGCGCAGCATGTTCTGTCTGCCGGTGCCGGCGGCTAGAACGTTTCCATTTTCGTATCGTTTTGAATTTGTCGGCAACTTTCGAATTACTATTGCTACATTTGATAAAACACATGCAACCATAGGCATGAAAACACGGACTACCCCTTTGCTGATGGCAGCGATGCTTGCCATGTTGATTCTGTGCGGCTGCCAGAAGGAACCGCAGATCGTTTTGCGCTCCGTCGATGCCGTCCCGTCCCGGCTGAACCTGGCCATCGGAGACACGCAGCAGATCCGGCTGGATCCTGTCCCGCGCGAGGCATCTCTGGACGGACTTTCCATTACCTGGAAGTCCGCAAATGAGGCCGTCGCCACGGTCTCGGGCGGATTGGTACGTGCAAAATCCGCCGGATCCACCGAAGTCCGGGTCCAGATTCAAGGGTATCCGGCACTGGACAAGCGGATTCCGGTCACGGTGTACAACCCCGTGGTCCCGCTGCAGGACATCGTGGTATCGCCTGAATCGGTGGCAGTGGAGGTCGGTGAAATGAAAAAGTTGACGGTGAGCCCGGTGCCTGCGAATGCGGCAGGCTTCGCGCTGCAGTGGAGTTCCGAGAACCGCGAGATCGCGACCGTGAACATCAACGGGGGAGTGTCCGGCCGTCGTGTCGGGAAGACTGTCGTCACGGTCAAGGCCGGTAGCATCGAGAAAAAAAATTCCCGTCTCCGTCATCGAATATTTCAAAATCACCGTCAACGGCATGACCCACGTCGCGGACACCATGAACTACGAGCAGGTCTCCGAAGGCGTGGCCTGGTTCAAGTTTCGCTTGCCGGAGTTCGTGAACGGTTTCGGGACCTTGGGCAAAGGACTGGTAGTCAACACGCTGTCGGTGGATTTGACGGTCGGCGGCAACCGGGTGGAACTCTGCCCTGCCTCGCAGGCGACATGGGGGAATATCGAGCGTCCGTCCGTCATGTACGTCCGGAAGGAGAAGGAATACGCCGCAACGGGGTACAAGCCCGTGGCGGCGGTCAACGGAGACTTTTACTTGTTGAGCACTTCTAACAACACGGGTTATGCCTTCATCAACAACCGCCCGGTGGGGATGGAAGTCGGCAATGGAATGCTCGTGCAGACGCCCTTCACGGAAAACGGCCCCGGGATCGGCAGCGGCTTCATGATCCACGACAACGGAAGGCCGGGCTACAGCGAGTTTCTGAGCTTCTCCGGCCAAGTGGAGGCAGGGGGAGAAACCTGTCGCCTGTACGAGGTGAACGGCTTTGCACCGGCCGGGGAGCTGGTTCTGTTCAACCCGCTGTCCAATTCCTGGCCGACCGATTCCGCCTACGCCTGGTCGCCCTATCCCAGCACCATGGTGTCTTTGACCCGTCCGGTCGGAGGCTGGCGGCTGAACGAGCGGATGGAATGTACCGTCACGGGCATCGATACCGGTGTGGAGACGGTCATCCCGCCGGCTGCTCCGTTCAAAGGCAAGGACTTCAACGGACAGGGCGCTATCCTCGTGGGCAACAAGAAATCCCCGGAGAGCACCAACGATGCAGGCAGTTTCCTGGGTAAACTGGCTGTGGGCGAGAAGGTCGGTATCACGATGCGGGTAAAGGCAGGCGGGACCTTGGTCCCGGACAAGCAC
>CABTXO010000345.1 GCA_902488725.1 uncultured Bacteroidales bacterium | reverse complement strand
ATCGCGCTGGCGATGGTCCTGGTGCCGAAGATGGGCCTCCAGGGCTACTGGATCGCAATGGCCGTAGAACTGAACCTGCGCGGGCTGCTGTTCCTGTGGCGCCTGCGAAGCGGCCGCTGGATGAAGTTCACCGTCTCAAAGGCCTGACGGCCCCGCTGCGCCCCCTGCCCGCTACGCCCTGTCTGCTGCGCCCTGCCCCCTTCCAACATGCCCGGCCTTACCCTCCCGGCTCCCTTCCAACGTGTCCAGTGCTGCTTTCAGCACAACACCGGGAATGGGCAAAATGTCATTATCATATTCATAATGAATATGCTGAATCGCAACCGGCCTTGCCCGGCACTACACTCAAAAGCAGCATCTGGCAAGGGGCGGAGGAGGATGGCGGCGGGGACGGGAGCGTATTTCGGATTTATTGGCTATCTTTGCAGTCTGCAATTTGGAATCATTATAAGCGATGGAAAAAATAGTCAATCAAACTTTCGACGGGGAACGCCCCCTCTACCGGAAAGAGGATCTGCATCTGGAAAAAGTGACGATCGGCATGGGCGAATCCGGGCTGAAGGAGACGAAGAACATCACGGCCGAGGGCTGCCTGTTCGAGGGGAAATATCCGCTGTGGGAGTGCGACCGTTTCGTGCTGAAGAACTGCATCCTGGGGGTCGGGGCGCGGTCGGGGCTCTGGTATTCGAGGAACGGCGAAATCATAGACACGCAGATCGACGCACCGAAGACCTTCCGCCGGATGGACGGAATCAAACTGCGCAACGTGTGGATTCCGGCGGGCACCGAGACATTCTGGGACTGCAGCGACATCGACATCGAGGACTGCCGGATCGAGCGGGCCGACTACATATTCATGCATTGCGGGAACATCAAGATCCGAGGCCTCAAGCTGAGCGGCAACTACGGCTTCCAGTACGCCAGGAATGTGGAAATCCACGATTCGGTGCTGAATTCGAAGGACTCGTTCTGGGAGGCGGAGAACGTCACGGTCTACGACTCCGTGATCAACGGGGAATATCTGGCCTGGTACTCCAGGAACCTGCGCCTGGTGCGCTGCCACATCACGGAGACCCAGCCGCTGTGCTACTGCGAGGGCCTGGTGCTGGAGGACTGCACCTTCGGCGCCGACGCGGACCTGGCGTTTGAATATTCCTCCGTCCAGGCGACCCTGCGGGGCTTCGTGCCGTCGATCAAGAACCCCCGCACCGGCTTCATCCGCTACGAACAGGTCGGCCGGATCATCCTCGACGACAACATCAAGGCCCCCGGCGACTGCCGCCTGGAGCAGCTCCCCTCCTCCGATCCCCGGTAATTCCGGCGGCCTCTGCTTGCTGCGATCCTGGCTGCGCTCCCGGCTGCCGCGCTCCTGGCTGCTGCGCTCCTGGCCGGACCTTTCTGCGGACCTCCCGGCTAAGCGTCCGGGGGACCTTACGACTTTCGACGGACCTCCACCCCTAACCTTCTAGCAACCAATCAGTCCCAGCGGACAAAGCACACTGTCATCACGAACAAGCAATCGCCTTACTCTTTCATCCCGAACGAGCGTAGCGAAAGGTGTGATCTGCTTCCCGTTCCGAAGCCGGGATCACGGACGGGATAGTGCCCCGGAAGGCCGTGCAGCGGGGTTAGGCGTTCGGGATGCCCGTCCCGGAGCCGGGGTCGCAGACGGGATAGTGCCCTGGAAGGCCGTGCAGCGGGGGTAGGCGTTCGCGATGCCCGTTCCGGAGCCGGGGTCGCAGACGGGATAGTGCCCTGGAGGGCTGTGCAGTGGGGCTGGGCGTTCGGGATGCCCGTTCCGGAGCCGGGGTCGCGGATGGGATAGTGCCTTGGAAGGCCGTGCAGCGGGGTTAGGCGTTTGCGATGTTCGTTCAGGAGCTGGGGTCGCAGACAGGGAAAGCAGTAGCCGGGATCGCGGACGGGATAATGCCCTGGAGGGCCGTGCAGCGGGGTTAGGCGTTCTCGATGCCCGATCCGGAGCCGGGATCGCGGACGGGATAGTGGCCTGGAAGGCCGTGCAGCGGGGGT
>CABTXO010000344.1 GCA_902488725.1 uncultured Bacteroidales bacterium | reverse complement strand
TCCCGGTGGTCGCGGAAAACGCCACCTGAGAAAAAGATGAAAGGTTGGCGGCGAGGCGGGTGGTGAGGTAGAGTGACGAGGTCGGTGACGAGGTAGGTGACGAGGTGGGTGGACGGGGCGGGTGACGAGGTTGGCGGAGCGGCGAGGTGGCGGCGAGACGAGTGGCAAGGTTGGTGGAGTGGCCGAGTGGCCGTTGGTTGAGTGGTTGAGTGGCTGAGGATTTTTTTTGAGGGGGCGGAAATATTCGTTAAATTTGTCAGTTATGTTCAGGATCTGCAAATACATGATACTTGCGGCGGTCGTGGCGATGCTGGCGACGGGATGCGACTTTTTCCGCAGGCTGGCAGGACGGCCGACATCCGCGGACATCGCGGCGAAAATCGAGCGTATCCGCGCCGCGGTACAGGCGTGCGAAGCTGCCCGGCTGGACTCGATCCGGCGGGTGGAGCAGCGCCGGGCGGATTCACTGGCCGTGCTGGATTCCATCCAGCGGGAAGGGGACCGGATGTGGCGTCCCGAACGGCTGGGCGGGCTGACTGTCGCCAGTCTGCCGGCCCGCTATTACCTGGTCGTGGGGGCTTTCGCCAGCATGGACAATGCGGAGCGCTTCAGCGATCAGCTTGCGCAGCGGGGCTATCCGGCCGAAATCATCGCGTTCCGGAACGGCTACAATGCGGTGGCTGTCTGCAAAACCGATGACATCACGGAGATGTATGCTTCGCTCCGGCAACTGAAAAGGCAGGATTTTTGTCCGCCGAATGTCTGGATTTTAACGAGTGACTGAGATGAAACCCGGATTGTTACGGATCTTCGCCTGCCGCTTCGCGGGCCTGCATGGCGCCATCCCTGCCCTTCCCCTCCGAACGTGCCTGCACATGGCCGCTGACGGGGAGCGGTGCGGAAGGGGCTTGAACCCGCGACCCCTCCGAACGTGCCTGCGCGCTGTCGCGGCGGTGCTCGGTGTCTGCGCCGGTATGCTGCCTGCCGCGGGCCAGTTCAAGACGGGCGCTTCGTACCGGGACCTGAACGACAGCGAGACCGTCCGCGCCTTCAAGCGCCATGTCTCCGAGCTGTCCGCGTCCATGCTGGAGGGCCGGAAAGCCGGCTCGGAAGGGGAGCGGCTGGCTGCTGAATATTTCACCGGACAACTGAAGAACTACGGGGTCGACGTGTTGACCGGTCCGGATGGCGACCCGTTCGGGCTGAAACAGCCGGACGGCGACACCCTCACGTCCCGCAATGTCGTGGGCTTCATCCAGGGCGGGGACAAGTCCCTCCGGGAGCGGTACATCGTGATCGGCGCCCGGATGGACAATCTCGGCACCGGAACGCTCACGGTCGACGGCCGGACCGTCGAGAAGATCTACTACGGAGCGAACGGGAATGCTTCCGGCATGGCGATGCTGCTGGAACTGGCCCGGATGCTGCAGACGAACCGGATGCTGCTCCGGCGCTCCGTGCTCCTGATCGGCTTCGGAGCCTCCTGCGAGACCTTCGCCGGGTCCTGGTACTTCCTGAACCGGGCCTTCACCGATGCTGACAGAATCGATGCGATGATCAACCTGGACATGGTGGGGACAGGTTCGGGCGGTTTCTATGCGTATTCTTCCTCCAATGCGGACATGAACGCCCTCGTGGAGGCCCTTTCCCGGGAACTGCAGCCCGTCCGGCCGCAGATCACGGCCCGGGAACCCTATCCCTCCGACCACCGCGCCTTCTACGACAAGGAGATTCCCTCCATCTGCTTCACCACGGGAAGATACCCGGAATATGGCACCGAACGGGATACCCAGTCCATCCTGGAGTATGAAGAAATGGAACGTGAGCTGGAATATGTGTACAACTATTCGGTTGCCCTTGTGAACGGCCCGAAGCCGGTCTTCAATCCGTCCGCGGTGATTTCCGCGGCACCGGAGGAGGGGACCGTGTCGTACTACGACTGCGATGTGCGGCCGACCTTCCTGGGTAGTGCCGATCCGACGGTCTTCCTGCGGAAATGGGTCTACACCTACATGAAATATCCCGAACAGGCGG
>CABTXO010000343.1 GCA_902488725.1 uncultured Bacteroidales bacterium | reverse complement strand
GTGTTGCCGTTGAAGTCGATCGACTCCTTCGGGGTGAAGAGCATCGTCTTCTTGGGATCCACCTTGAGGATGAAGTACTTCAGGGCACCGAGCCCGATCATCCGGTAGAGCCGCTCCCGTTCGTCGGCAGGCAGGTCTTCCAGTTTTCCGGCCTCCTCCGAAGTCGCCTTCGCCTCCTCGTACATCTTCTGGATCAGGTCGTCTGCATCCACCACGGTCCCTTCGCGGGACTTCATCTTGCCCTCGGGCAGTTCGACCATCCCGTAGGACAGGTGGAAAATCTGGTCCGCCCAGGGAAAACCCAGCTTGGAAAGCAGGAGTTTCAGCACCTGGAAGTGGTAGTTCTGCTCGTCCCCGACCACATACACGTGCGAATCGAGGGAATATTCGGAAAAGCGCCGCTCCGCCGTCCCCAGATCCTGGGTGATGTAGACGGAGGTCCCGTCCGAGCGGAGCAGAAGCTTGCGGTCCAGGCCGTCAGCCGTGAGGTCGCACCACACCGAGCCGTCGGGATCCTGCACGAACACGCCCATTTCCAGTCCCTTCTGCACCAGTTCCTTGCCGAGCAGGTAGGTCTGCGACTCAAAATAGGTCTTGTCGAAGGAAATGCCGAGCGCCTTGTAGGTCTGGTCGAAGCCCGCCAGCACCCAGCCGTTCATCCTTTCCCAGAGTGCACGGACGGCGGGGTCGCCCGCCTCCCATTTGCGCAGCATCTCGTGGGCCTCCTGCAGGCAGGGCGCCTGCTTCTCGGCTTCCTCCCGCGGCATTCCGCCGGCAACGAGCGCGGTCACCTGCGACTTGAAGATGTCGTTGAAGGCGACATACATGTCTCCCACCAGATGATCGCCTTTCTTGCCGGAAGACTCGGGCGTCGCACCCTGTCCGACCTTCTCCCAGGCAAGCATGGATTTGCAGATGTGGACCCCGCGGTCGTTGACCAGCGTGGAGGTGATCACATGGTTGCCGCGGGCCCGCAGGAGCCGGGACACGGAATCGCCCAGCAGGTTGTTCCGGATGTGGCCCAGGTGCAGGGGCTTGTTGGTGTTCGGGGAGGAGAACTCCACCATGATGTTCCGGCCGGTGTCCGGGAACTGCCCGAAGGACGGGTCCCCGGCGATGTCGGCGAAGAGTTCGTTCCAGTAGAGGTTGGAGAATTGAATATTCAAAAATCCCTTGACGGAATTATAGCCGGCGATTTCCGGCACCTGCTCCACGAGCCAGGTCCCCAGGGCATTGCCGGTGTTCTCCGGCGTGGCATGGGAAATGCGCAGCAGCGGGAAGGTCACCAGGGTGAAGTCCCCTTCAAACTCCTTCCGGGTCACCTGCACCTGCAGGGTGGCGGGATCGACCTCGGCACCATAGACGGCCTTGATGGCTTCTGAAGCCTTCGCGGCGAGAAACAGTTCCGGTGTCATCAGCCCAGGTAGGTTTTCAGGAGTTTGCTGGCGGAAGGTTTCTTGAGCTTGCGGATGGCTTTCTCCTTGATCTGGCGGACGCGCTCCCGGGTCAGGTCCAGCCGTTCGCCGATCTCTTCCAGGGTCATTTCCTGGCAGCCGATGCCGAAGAAGGACTTGATGATCTCCCGTTCGCGGCCGGTCAGGATCTGGAGGGAACGCTCGATTTCCGTGCTCAGGGATTCGTTCACCAGGCCGCGGTCGGCACTGGGGGAATCGTCGTTCGGAATCACGTCCAGCAGGCTGTTGTCCTCCCCTTCCACGAACGGAGCGTCCACGGAGACATGCCTCCCGGAGACCCGCAGGGTGTCCGAAATCTTGTCCTGCGGGATGTCGATCATCTCGGAGAGTTCTTCATTGGAAGGGGCCCGCTCGTTCTTCTGTTCGAACTGCGAAAGCGCCTTGTTGATCTTGTTCAGGGAGCCCACCTGGTTCAGCGGCAGGCGCACGATGCGGGACTGTTCCGCAAGGGCCTGCAGGATGGACTGGCGGATCCACCACACCGCGTAGGAGATAAATTTGAAGCCGCGTGTCTCGTCGAATTTCTCCGCCGCCTTGATGAGTCCGAGGTTGCCCTCGTTGATCAGGT
>CABTXO010000342.1 GCA_902488725.1 uncultured Bacteroidales bacterium | reverse complement strand
GGTTTTTTCCATCGGCTGGTCTACTCCTATTTCTCCAAGCGGACCCTGCCGCATTGGGCCATCCTGTGCCTGGATCTGTCCATCATCACGGTGGTCAGCTACGGGGTCTACGGGTACACCCATGGTTTGCTCATGCTGAAGGAGAAGATGCTGCCGCTGACGCTGGCGATCGGAATGGAACTGGTCGTGTTCCTCTGTCTGTTCCGGATCTTCCGGACCTACAAGGGAATCGTCCGCCACTCTTCCTTTCAGGACTTGTACAGGATCTTCCTGGCGTTCGCGGTCATGCTGGCGGTCTGTCTGCTCGCCGATTTGTTCTGGCACCGGCTGTCCCCCGATTGGGTCGTCCCCTGCCGGATCCGGGAAGTCGGGGCGGTGCTGGTCGTCTCCTGCGGACTGATCTGTCTGTACCGGATCTTCGTGAAACTGATCTTTGACAGCTACTTCCGGGTCGGTAACGCCAAGAACGTCCTGGTCTACGGCATCAAGCACGGCGGTCTCGGACTCGCCGAAATCATCGGTACCCAGAAGCCGAAGCGGTTCCGCCTGCGCGGCTTCATTTCCCATGACCCCAACCTGTCGGCCCATGGAACCTATCTCTTCGGCAAGCCGGTTTTCGATGTCGATGACCGGCTGACGGAGGTCTTGCGCGACCGCAACATCGACGCCGTAATCGTTGCGCCCGGCCGGAACGAGCGCTTCCGTGCGGACACCCGGCTTCAGGACTACATCCTCAGTGCCGGGGTCAAGATCTACATGTCGCATCCCGCGACACAATGGGTTCAGGACCAGCTGCCCGTCCTGCACGAGGTGGGCATCGATGAACTCATGCCCCGAGACGAGATCAAGATCGACATGGAAGCCATAGGCGATGCTTTGCGGGGGAAGAAAGTGCTGATCACGGGATCTGCCGGGAGCATCGGCAGCGAGATCGTGCGGCAGGTCGCGGACTTCGTTCCCGCGGAATTGATGCTGATCGACCAGGCCGAGACCCCGCAGCACGACATCCGCCTGATGATGAGGGACAAGTATCCTGCGGTTGCCTGTCGGACCGTCGTCGCTTCGGTGGCTGAACGGGAGCGGATGGACAAGATTTTCAAAGACTTCCGTCCGGACATCGTGTTCCATGCGGCGGCCTACAAGCACGTGCCGATGATGGAGGACAATCCCTGCGAAAGCATCCGGAACAATGTCTATGGAACCAAGATCATGGCCGACATGGCGGTCAAGTACGGTGTCAAGAAGTTCGTGATGATTTCCACCGACAAGGCGGTCAATCCGACGAACGTGATGGGCTGCTCCAAGCGGATCTGCGAGATCTACGTACAAAGTTTGAACGACGCGGAGTCGAAAGGAGAGGTTGCGGGCAGCACCCAGTTCGTCACCACCCGCTTCGGCAACGTGCTCGGCTCCAACGGCTCGGTCATTCCCATATTCAAAAAACAGATTGCGGCCGGCGGCCCCGTGACGGTCACGCATCCGAACATCGTGCGCTATTTCATGCTGATCTCCGAGGCCTGCGAACTGGTGCTGGAAGCCGGCGTGAAGGGGAACGGGGGAGATATCTACGTGTTCGACATGGGCAAGCCCGTGCGGATCGCCGACCTGGCGAAGCGGATGATCTATCTGGCCGGGGCGAAGGATGTGAAAATTGAATATACGGGGCTGCGGGACGGCGAGAAACTCTACGAAGAGTTGCTGAACGACGCCGAAACCACGCTGCCGACCACGAACGAGAAAATCCGCATCGCCAAGATGCGCCACTACGCCTTTGAAGACGTCAACCGGGACATCGCGGACTTGTTCGCCCTGACGCGCACCTGCGACGAAATGGCCGTCGTGGCGAAAATGAAGCAGATGGTGCCGGAGTTCAAGTCGAACAATTCGGTGTACACCGTCCTGGACAAGTAAGCGCATGTGGCCTTTCAATCATTCGAAAACCTACCGGCAGCTGGATTTCTTCCGCGGCATGACCGACTACCACTCGCATCTCCTGCCGGGGGTCGACGACGGCATCAAGACGACGGAGGAATCGCTTGCCGTGCTGGCGCGCTTCGAAGGGATG
>CABTXO010000341.1 GCA_902488725.1 uncultured Bacteroidales bacterium | reverse complement strand
CCCCCCGGCGCCCGCCAGGGAGAGACCGATCAGAATGATCACGGGCCCGATGACGATCGGCGGGAAGAGTTTCTTGATCAGCTTCAAGCCGAACAGTTTCACCAGCAGGCTCATCAGCATGTACACAAGTCCCACGGCCACGAGGCCGCAGAACATGCCGGGCATGCCGTACAATTCGGTCGCCTTGATGATCGGTGCGATGAAGGCGAAGCTGCTGCCGAGATAGATCGGGACCTTCCCGCCGGTGACAAGGTGGAAGAGGAGGGTTCCGAGGCCGGCGGCCAGGAGGGCGATGGCCGGATCAAAGCCGACCAGGAGGGGGACCAGAACGGTGGAACCGAAGGCCACAAACATGAACTGAACGCCCACGATCGAGCGTTTCAGCGGAGGTAAGGAATGTTCTGCCATGAATAGAAATGGTTTGGCTGAACAAATGTACAAAAAAAACTGTTAACGGGAAGCCCGGTAATACAATGCGCCCGCAACAATCGCGAACACGAAATTCGGCATCCACAGCGCGATGAAAGGCGGCAGGACGTCGGCGGTGACGAACATCTGGCTGAAGCGCAGGAAGAGGATGTACGTGAAACTGAGCGCGATCCCGATCCCGATGTTCCAGCCGGTGCCGCCGCGGCGCTTCCGAGAAGACAGGGAGACTCCGATCAAGGTCAGGATGAAGGCGGAGAACGGCAGCGCCCAGCGGGTCTGCTTCTCGATCTGTGCGTACAGCACATTGGCGTCCCCGCGCATCTTTTGGGTCTTGATCAACTGGTTGAGCGCCTTGAACGGCAGGGCTTCGACCGTTTTCTTGTTCCGGTAGAAGTCGGTCAGCGTCAAGTTGATGACGGTGTCCAGCTCGGCACCGCTCGTGATCCGGTCCTGCAGGCCGTCCGAATAGTCCCGGATGAAGTAATTCTTCAGCTTCCATCCGGAAAAGGAAGCGTCCCAGAGCGCGGTTTCCGCCGAAAGCTTGCGGACCAGCTTGTTGTTGCGGATGTCTTCGAGGGTGAAACCGTAGGCCGTGTTGTTCCAGGTGCTGAACGATTCGACATAGACGAACTGTCCGGGGGCAAGCTGGTAATGGACATTGCTGCTGTTCAGATACCGCCGGTCCAGCTTGGTGTACTTCGCCTCGAACTGGACCCGGGACGCGTTGGCCCGCGGGATGACGAACAGATTGAGGGACAAGGACAGCATGGCGATCAACAGGGCGGAGAATAGATACGGGACGATCATCCGGTGGTAGCTGACACCGCAGGAGAGGATGGCGATGATCTCGGAGTTCGCCGCCATCCGGGACGTGAAGAAGATCACCGTGATGAACACGAACAGCGGGCTGAACATGTTGATGAAATACGGGACGAAGTTCACGTAATAGTCGAAGATGATCGCCTTCAGCGGAGCCTGCTTCTCGACGAAGTCATCCACCTTTTCGCTGATGTCGAAGATGATGACGATCCCGATGATGAGCAGCAGGGCGATGAAGAAGGTCATGATGAACTTCTTCGTGATGTACTTGTCGATGCGCTTCGGTTTCCAGTCCATGGCGTACTACATTCTGGCGGAAACCTGTTTCACCATCCGCTCCTTCCAGGCGGCGAAATCGCCGGCCTCGATGTGCCTCCGGGCCAGGCGGACCAGGTCCAGGTAGAAGGCGAGGTTGTGTTCGCTCGCGATCATGGCGGCGGACATCTCCCTGGCCACGAACAGATGATGGAGGTAGGCCTTTGAATAGGTCCTGTCCACAAAGGACGTACCAGCGGGATCCAGAGGCGAAAAATCATCCTCCCATTTGGCGTTCCGCATATTCATGACACCGTTCCAGGTGAACAGCATGCCGTTGCGGCCGTTCCGGGTGGGCATCACGCAGTCGAACATGTCCACGCCGCGCGCAATGCCCTCCAGGATGTTGACCGGGGTGCCGACGCCCATCAGGTAGCGGGGCTTGTCGGCGGGCAGCAGCGGGCAGACCAGTTCCAGCATCTCGTACATCTGCTCGACCGGCTCCCCCACCGCCCGTCCGCCGATGGAAAAATCGCCCACTGCGGGACTGGCTCCCCCCAGCCGCCGGGCAT
>CABTXO010000340.1 GCA_902488725.1 uncultured Bacteroidales bacterium | reverse complement strand
GGCTCAGGCCGCCATATTCATTGATGTTGAAGAGGATCTGGTCCTTCTTGTAGTCCGTGGGAAGCACGACGACCCTGATGCCGTTCTTGAGGGTCCAGACCGTGGAACCGTAGATGCCGGACTCGGTCTTCACGACCGGCGCGCCCCGGAGGGCTGCCGCATCCAGGAAAGGTTCGTCGACCACCTCTTCCTTCGGAGCTTCGATGTCCAGGTTCTTCACTTCCTCCGTCACGGCCAGCAGCTGGTCTGCGGTGGGTGTGGCGAGACCTGCCTTTTCGGGTCCCTGGTAGACAAGGGCGAGGTTCTCGTCGGTGAGCATCTGCTTGAGCGCCTGGTTGAGGACATTGGCGTTGATCTGGCTGAAGATGGTTTTCACCATTTCATATTCGGCTTCGGGCTCCATGTAGGGCTTGTTGTCGAAGAAGTTGGCGATGAGTGGATGGACGAATTCCGGATTCTTCCGGCTCTCGGCTTCCTTGGCGGCCTTTTCGTAGCCGGAAAGGATGTTCTCCTTGGCGCGGGTAACCTCGGCCTCGGTGAAGCCGTACCGCTTCATCTTCTCGATCTCGGTCATGAAGTCCTTGAATCCGCCGAGGATGTTGTCTTCCTTCAGCGAGACGGAACCGGCTGCCGCTTCCGTGGCTTCGCTCAGTTCCATCATGCCGAATCCGGCGTTCAGATAGGGTGCATCCGGCTTCGAGGTGATGTCGTTGAAACGCTCGTCCATCACACCGCTCACGATGCCTTTGAGCAGATCGGTCATCAGGCCGACGGCCGTGCTGTTGTAGGCCTCGGGCATGGCTTCGCTTTCCCAGAGGATGGTGATGTCGGGCGAGGTGGCTTCGGGATCTGTAATCACGCCCACACGCGGCTCGCTGAAGGCCAGGAAGGGGAATTCCTCCTTGGGCGTGGGATTCTCTGCCTTGGGAATATCGCTGAATATGTCCTTGATCTTGGCTTCCACCGCGTCCACGTCGATGTCGCCGACCACGATCAGGGCCTGGTTGTCCGGAATGTACCAGGTCTTGTAGAAGGTGGTGAGGCTTTCGGGCTTGAAGGTCTGGAGCTGCTCCTGGCTGCCGATCAGGTCGGTCAGCACCGTCCGGTATTTGGAACCGTCAGCGAAGAAATAGGGGAAGGCTTTCTCGGTCATTCTCCAGCCCGCGTCCCGGCGGGAGCGGCGCTCTTCGATGATTACCCCGCGTTCGGCGTCGATCTCTTTGGGATCGCAGGTCACGAAGTGGGAATAGTCATGCATGATGAGCAGGCAGGTGTCCACGACGGTCGGCCGGACCAGTGGGATGTTGTTCAGCATGTACTGGGTTTCCTCGATGCCGGTGGAAGCGTTCACGTTGCCGCCGAAGGAGGCGCCGATGCTCTGCAGCCAGTCGAGAATGCCCTTTCCCGGGAAATTCTTCGTGCCGTTGAAGCACATGTGCTCCAGGAAGTGGGCGAGCCCCTGCTGGTCGGGCGTCTGGTTGATGGCCCCGATGTTGGTGGCGAGGTAGAATTCCGCCCGCTTCTCAGGTTTGTTGTTGTGGCGGATGTAATACGTCATGCCGTTTTCTAGCTGTCCCTTGCGGACGGCGGGATCGTTCGGCAAGTTCTGCATTTGCAGCCCTTGGGCGAGCAAACTGCCGGTCACGAGGACCAGCGCGGAAAGCATAAAGATGAATCTTTTCATGATGGATGTTTAAATGTTTCAAATGTACATAAAAAATTGGTAATTCCCTTCACTTTCATCAGTTATCGACACAAAACGTTCTAATCTTCTCATTTTTTGGGTCGGAGGACTGGTTCTCCTGAAAAATTGTAACTTTATCGTAATTTTACATATTCAAGTCGGATGCCTATGCTGGAAGATTTCAGACTCAAAGTTTTCATGGCCGTCGCGCGGGAGGGGAGTTTCACCCTGGCCGCCAGGGCGCTGGGGATCACCCAGCCGGCCGTGAGCCAGAACATCGCGGAACTGGAGAAGCAGGTCGGAGCGGAACTCTTCGCCCGTTCCCGCGGGGCCGTGACCCTTACTGCGGCGGGCATCGCTTTCCGGGAATATGCCGCCCGCATCCTGTACTGGTACGAGGCGGCGTCCGGCTTGTTCGGGACATCC
>CABTXO010000339.1 GCA_902488725.1 uncultured Bacteroidales bacterium | reverse complement strand
TGTCTTCGCGCAGATGAACTTGTCGAAGGGGTGGCGGCTGCCGTCCGGCTGGATCTCGCGGAGCGGGGCCGTCTGCGGGGTCGCGATGTAGCCGGGCCCTATGCCGTTGCACTGGATGTTCCAGGCGCCATATTCAGCGCAGATGTTGTGGGTCAGCATCTTGAGGCCGCCCTTGGCGGCGGCGTAGGCGCTGACGGTCTCGCGGCCGAGCTCGGACATCATGGAGCAGATGTTGATGATCTTGCCCTCGCGGCGCTCCATCATTTCAGGGAGCACGGCTGAAGACACGATGAAGGGTCCGACGAGGTCGATGTCGATGACCTGCTGGAATTCCGCCCGCTTCATCTCGTGCATCGGAATGCGCTTGATGATGCCGGCGTTGTTCACCAGAATGTCGATCGCACCGACTTCCGCATGGATCTGCTCCACGAGCGCCTTGACGTCATCCTCCTTGGTCACATCGCAGATGTAGCCTTTCACGTTGGTGATGCCGGCCTCCTTGTAGTTGTCCAGGCCGCGATGCAGCAGCGTTTCGTTGATGTCGTTGAAGATGATGCTCTTGATTCCCGCCGCCACGAAAGCCTTCGCGATGTTGAAGCCGATTCCGTAGGAAGCGCCGGTGATCCAGGCATTCTTGCCTTCAAGTGAAAAGGGATTGTTCGTCATACTGCAAACTGCGTTTTTTACAGAAAAGATTTAATTTTACTAAGATAGGACTTTTTTCAGAATCACCAATGCAGGTCGCCGTAATCCGTCGGTTTCTACCGGGAAATAGTCAGATATTGAAAAATATTTTCTATTTTTGCGGGCCTGACTTCTCCGTAACGTCAGTGGCACGAAGTTGAACCCTTCCGACGCGCGCGCCGGGAAAAACAGGAAGCGTATGATTGCTATCTTCTACAGACAGGACGGCAAGTTGTCGGTATCGCAGTCAGAAACGGAGCTTTCCCGCATGGACAGGCACCAGGTCCTCTGGATCGACCTTCTCACCCCTTCCGGGGAGGAGAAGCATATGGTCGACGACTTCCTGGGAATCGAGATCCAGAGCCGCGCGCAGGCGGAGGAAATCGAGAGTTCTTCCCGTTTCTCCGAGACCGAGGAGGCGA
The DNA here is from genome assembly GCA_902488725.1 of uncultured Bacteroidales bacterium. Taxonomy (GTDB): domain Bacteria; phylum Bacteroidota; class Bacteroidia; order Bacteroidales; family UBA932; genus Cryptobacteroides. The sequence continues at coordinate 1,009 of CABTXO010000339.1, read as the reverse complement.
TCTTCGCGAACACGAATTTCCTGATGCCGGGGCCCGAGGACTATTCCATCGAGGCTGTGTCCTTCACCTTCGTGGACAGCTGCCTGACGACCCTGCGGGAGGTTCCCCTGCGCAGTTTCACGGAGTTGCAGCGGCGGATCGTCGCGATGCCGGCGCAGTACCGGAACGGCTACTCGGTGTTTGCGAGCATCATGGACCAGCGCGTCGACCTGGATGCGGACATGATCGAACTGATGGGCAAGGAGATCACCCAGTACAGCAAGCGGATCAACCAGCAGGAAGACATCAACGAGAATTTTCTGCTGGACATCAACCAGTTGCAGGAGAACACCATGCTGGTGCGCGAGAACATCGTGGACAAGCAGCGGCTCATCTCCAACATGCTCAAGAGCGACAAGTATCCCATGGAACTGGAGCCTCGCTTCAACGTCATCCTGCAGGACATCACGTCCCTGATCAACCATGCGAACTTCAGTTTCGAGCGTCTGGAATATCTCCAGGACACCGTGGTCGGTCTGATCAACCTGGACCAGAACAAGATCATGAAGATTTTTACCCTGGTGTCCGTGCTGCTGATGCCGCCGACGCTCGTGGCGAGCTTCTACGGCATGAATGTCGCCCTGCCGTTCACGCAGAAGGGCTGGGCCTGGGTTGCCATCATCGGTTTCATGCTGCTGTCCATCGGTGCGGTCCTGTACATTTTCAAGAAGAAGAAAATGCTCTGAATTTTCTTCCCGAACTTTTTGCAAATCAGATAATTTTCTCTATTTTTGCACGCTTTTCGACTGCCGTGCCCTCCGGTCGTGCAGTGGAGCGAGCCAAAATATTGTCCAACAACTAATTTTATTTACCGTAATGGCAGAAGAAACAAAACAAGTTGTCGAAGAGGTGCCCGTCGAGGAAGTGAAGACTCCCGTGGAGGCGGCCCCCGAAACTGAAACCCCGAAGGCCCAGGAGCCGGAGGTGGAAAAGAAAGAAGTAAAAAAATCATTCATTAATGTATCTAAGA
>CABTXO010000338.1 GCA_902488725.1 uncultured Bacteroidales bacterium | reverse complement strand
GGAAATCGATCCGGCAGAGGCTGTACTTCGCCTTTGCATAGTTTTCCGGCATTCCGTCCACTGCGGCGGCCGAACAGAAATACAGGCTCCGGCCGTCCGGCGAAAAGGTCGGAAAGGTCTCGAACCGCTCCGGGGAACGGGTCAGGGGCGACCAGGCGATGCGGTGCGTCTCCGGGTTGTACACAACCACATCCGAAGCCAGGTCGTAGACCTCGATGCGGTTGGGATCGTGGTTGAAGAAGGCCTGCAGGGTCTTGTTGACCGAAAAGGCGATGTATTTTCCGGAGGGATGCCAATAGGGGTACACCAGCGCGCTGATCGTGGAATCGGTTTTGGTGTTCAGTTTTTCAATCCGGTCTCCGTCCACCAGCACGGTCCCGCCGAAATCCGCACGGGCATGGAACACGAACCGGTCGGGATCCCGCTCGCAGGTCGTGTGGCAGTTGAGGCAGTTCTTGCCCGTCAGCCGGTTTTCCAGGATGGCGTTCTGCCGGTAATTCTCCAGATTCCGCTGGTAGAGTCCCATCGCCTGCCAGCCCTGGTAGCCCGGCGGGATGAGGCGGTAGGAGACGTAGGGGTCGATCCGGTCGTGCGATATGTAGATCTTGAATGGCGCGTAGGCCGTCCAGCCTTCCTGCCGCTTCACCGACACGGTCAGCTCCAGCGAGTCTCCCCGCATCCAGGCACGCCACTGCCGCTTTCCGAACGCGAACAGCCCGTCTTCGGCCTTGAACCGCCGGTCCGCGACGGTCAAGACCGCAGGGGCGTCGCCTTCCACGGAGAAATTCAGCGGCGCGATGTTGTCCGGCACCGTCACCCCCCGGTAGTCCGGAAAGATCACGGGGGGATCAGGAAGGTCGGCGGATGGCTCGGGAAAGTCTCCGCAGGAGACCAGAGCCCACAACAGGGCGGCCCAAAGACAGTGTTTAGGGTTCATGTTGAATTTCTTTGTACAGCAGGTAATGCCAGAAGGTCTCGCGAAAGCCGGACGGGGCAGATCCACCGCTCCGGAGGCTGGCATCCTGGAATTGTTTGAAACGCCGGAACGTCTCGGCGGAGACACCATGGGAACGGCACCAGTCCACGTCGACGGACTGGTATTCCTGCAGATTTTCCCCGCTCAATCCCGCCGAGGCAGCCATCTCTTCGCTGAGGTTCCAATAATATTCACTGAAGAAGACCAGGGCTTCCTGGGCAGGGGTCGGAAGTGTCTGCAGGCCGGGCGTTCCGAAATAACGTTTGACAAAGCGGTAGAGGCTGTTGATGTCTTTGGACAGCAGCAGGTAGCTCAAACCGTACTGCATCGCCTTCCCGTCGGCAGGATTTGCATCCAGAATCCGGAACAGTTCGTCCATCGGAGAACCGTAGAGGGAGAAGCCCTCCGTTTTCGGAAAGTCGCGGCGGCCGTTGCCCAGCACGGGATCCTGCTCCACCAAATCGTCCCGGTTCAAGAAGCGACGCCGTTCGGAAGCCCACTTCCGGTAATGCAGACTCTTCGCGAGCAGATTCAAATATTTTTCCGCGACCGGATACGCGCCCCGCATCAGCTCGATCTGTACATTGAGTTTCAGCATGGCGGGATGGAACCCCGCCGCATCGGACAGAGCATTGAAGGCAACGCTCTGCGCCGCCGCCATATTCCCCATGGAAAACATCAGACGGGCCAGGCGTTCGTCCCGCTGGTGGTCGCGCGGAAGATAGACCAGTCCGTAAGGCCCGTTCTGGGAATATCGGAACAAGTCTTCGGCCAGGATTCCCTGTTCCGCAAGTGCCATGTTGAAATAGTTTGCCATGTAAGGATTGGCCAATTTTCGCCTGCAAACATCGGCCAGCTCCACCCAGCGGGCATTCTCGGCCAGATATTCACATTGCTGGAGGGTACGGGCATCGGCGGGGTTCACCTTGTCAGCGAACTGCTTCGCCGGAACGAACAGCGCGGCGGCGGCCAGGCCCCCGACGGAAAAGGCGATCAGCTTCCGGAAAGATTGACACAGGAATCCGAGCGCCACGACGGCAGGCAGGGCAACCCATGCGAAAAGGTGCTCCGCAGGCATCTTGGCGGCGGCATCGTAATAGAAGGACGGAGTACAGGCATCCCGGAAAGTCGCGATCCGCCCCGTCAAG
>CABTXO010000337.1 GCA_902488725.1 uncultured Bacteroidales bacterium | reverse complement strand
GGCGGGCGTGCTCGCGGAGGCGTGCAGCGCCCTGATGACAGACTTCTTTGCCGGCAAGCGAAAGTGACCGCCCGCTTGCAGGTTTTCAAAAATTGTGATAAATTTGCGGTTCAGTGAGGTATGGTGTAATGGTAGCACTACAGATTTTGGTTCTGCCAGTTCAGGTTCGAGTCCTGATATCTCAACTAATTTCCGTCCCATGAAAGGCATCTACATTTTTCTCGCCGACGGCTTCGAGGAAATCGAAGCCCTGGCGACGCTGGACGTGCTCCGCCGAGGCGGACTCGACGTCAAGACCATCTCCATCCAGGAAGACCTCCTCGTGACCGGCGCCCACCATATTCCCGTGCAGGCCGACATGCGCTTCGAAGATCTCATGTCCGACGTACGCCGAGACGGCACACGCCCCGCGGACGTGCTCATCTTCCCCGGCGGCATGCCCGGCACGAAGCACCTGGCGGAGAAGCAGGACCTGATCCGGCTGATGCAGCAGCACTGGGCGGAAGGCGGCACGGTCGCGGCGATCTGCGCCGCCCCCGGACTGGTGGTTTCCCGGCTGCCCGGCCTCGAAGGCAGGAAATTCACCTGCTACGACGGATTTGAGGAGCACATGACGGCCCGCGGTGCCGAATATGTGAAGGCGCCGGCCGTCACGGACGGAAACCTCATAACCGGACGCGGCCCCGGCTGCGCCGTGGATTTCGCGCTCGCGATTCTGGAATCCGTGAAGGGGAAGGAAGCTGCGGAGCAGGTCCGCAGCGGCATGATGCTCTAGCGGATGATCACCCGCTCGATTCTGCGGGGGATGGATGCCATGATTTCATAGGGGATCGTCCCCAGGATGTCGGCCAGTTCCGTCACCGTCGGATCGTCCCCGAAGATGGTGACGGTGTCCCCCACCTGCGCATCCACGCCAGTGATGTCCACCATGCACATGTCCATGCAGATGTTGCCGATGGTCGGGACCCGGTGGCCGTTCAGGGAGAAACTGACCCGCCCGCAGCCGAAGTGCCGGTCGATGCCGTCGGCATAGCCGACCGGGATGGTGGCGATGCGGGTTCCGGAAGGGGCAATGAGCCCGTGCTGTCCGTAGCCGATGGCCCCGTCTCCCGGCTGCAGTTCCTTGATCTGCAGAATCTTCACCTTCAAAGCGGCGACCGGCCGCAGCCGTACCCCGGGCAGGGCGCTGATGCCGTAGATGCCGATGCCCAGCCGGACCATGTCATGCTGGAACTGCGGGAACCGTTCGATGCCCGCGGAATTGAGGATATGCAGCATCGGCGCATATCCGAGGGCTTCTTCAATGTGCGCGGCGTTCCGCTCGAACAAGTCCACCTGGCCCAGCGTGAAGGCATCCATCGCGGGATCCTCGGCCACGCAGAGATGGGAATAGATCGACTTGACCCGCACTTGCGGACAATCCTGCAGGCAGGCCAGCAGTTCCGGCAGTTCGCGCGTCATGAAACCGAGACGATGCATCCCCGTGTCCAGTTTCAGATGGATAGGGAAACCTTCGATTCCACGCTGCTTGAGCACGGCCGCCAGCGCCCGGAGGGTGAACAGATTCGGAATGCCTGGCTCCAGCCGGTTGTCGATGATCTCTTCGCAGAAATCCGTCCCGGCCGTCAGTACCAGGATCGGCAGACTGATGCCTGCCTGCCGCAGTTCCATGCCTTCCACGGGCAGGGCGACTGCCAGATAGTCAGCTCCGGCGTTCTGCATCATCAGGGCGAACTCCACCGCCCCGTGGCCGTAGGCATTCGCCTTGACCAGGACCAGCAGCTTCGTCGTGCGCCGGAGGCGCGAGCGGAAGTATCTGTAATTCTGTTCACAAGCCGAGAGCTTGAGTTCCAGTCTCGAAAAATCGTTTACGCCGTTGGACATTTTCTTCGTTCAATCCGACAAATTTACGATTTTTCTGCCAAAATATGCAGGAAAATGGCTACATTTGAGATCGGCTCGGTCTTTGCAGACAATCGATGCAAAAGTTCAAACATGAACGCCATACTTGTCTGGGGCATCGTCATTGCCGTCATGCTGCTGAGCTTCGTCATCCAGCGAACCTTGACGAGCCGCTTTGAGAAATACTCGCACATCCCGACCGCCAACGGCATGTCGGGGGCGG
>CABTXO010000336.1 GCA_902488725.1 uncultured Bacteroidales bacterium | reverse complement strand
CCAGTCCCTCGTGCAGGACCGGGACCTTGTAGAACGGGTTGATCTTCTGCCCGATGGAAGCTCCCGTACGGGCGTAGGAGAAGGATCCGCTACGGAGAGGTGCAGGGGCGTCTGACTGGCTATTCCGGCCTCAAGCATCCGTTCAATGCCCTGGTCAAATGATGTCTAAAAACGAGATTTCGCACAAAGGCCGCATCGTCTCCATTTCCGGAGACCGCATTCAAGTGGCGATCGTGTCGGAGTCTGCCTGCGGCACCTGCCGGGTCGCCGGGCTCTGCAGCATGTCGGAAGCCCGGAAGGAAATCGTGGATGTCAGCGCGGGAGGCAGGACGGACTGGAAGGTCGGCCAGGAAGTCAACGTCTGTCTCGGCCGGTCGACGGGAATGAAGGCGGTTTTCTTTGCCTATGTCATTCCGTTGCTGATATTAATGATTTTAATAGTATCTTTGTCAGCAATCGGGTTTTCGGATATGGTGGCAGGATTGACCTCCCTGGCAGGCGTCGCATTGTATTATCTGGTAATTTATTGGGTGCGGGATCGATTCGCCGGGACCTGCGAATTTTACATCAAGGAAATTTAATTCATTCGATATGACAAGTACAATCATCTGGACTGTCGCGATCATCACGGTGCTGGGTCTGCTTCTGGCCCTGGTCCTCTATCTTGTCGCCCGGCGCTTCAAGGTGGAGGAGGACCCCCGCATCGAGGAAGTCGAGAAAGTGATGCCCGGCGCCAACTGCGGCGGCTGCGGTTTCGCAGGATGCCATGCGTTCGCGGAGTCGGCCGTCAAGGCCCCCGACCTGGACAACCATTTCTGTCCGGTCGGCGGGAACGACGTGATGAAGAAGGTCGCTTCGATTCTCGGGTACGAAGTACATGAAAAGGCGCCCATGGTCGCGGTCGTCCGTTGCAACGGAACCTGCGAGGTCCGACCCAAGACCAATGAATACGACGGCATCGCTTCCTGCAGCGTGAAGGCATCGCTCTATGCGGGGGATACCGGCTGCTCCTTCGGTTGTCTCGGCTGCGGAGACTGCGTGGCCGCCTGTCAGTTCGACGCCATCCACATGGATCCGGCGACCGGCCTTCCGGTGGTCGACGATGCGAAGTGCACCGCCTGCGGCGCCTGCGTGAAAGCCTGCCCGAAGCACCTCATCGAGTTGCGCGCGAAGGGCCCCCGCGGCATGCGCATGGCGGTCTCCTGCGTCAACAAGGACAAGGGGCCCGTGGCGAAAAAGGCCTGTACGAACGCTTGTATCGGGTGCGGTATCTGCTTCAAGACCTGCATGCACGGTGCGATCGTCTTCGAGAACAACCTGGCCTACATCGATTACACCAAATGCAAACTCTGCCGCGAATGCGAAGCCGTCTGTCCGACGGGGTGCATCCACGGCCTCAACTTCCCGAAACCGCTGGACAAGGCCGCGATGAAGACCCGGATCCAGGAACGTCAGAAGAAAGCCCGCGAGGCCGCTGCCGCGGCTGCCCCCGCCCCTGCCCCTGTCATTCTGAGCGCCGGCGAAAAAAACAAGAAAATGGAGGAACAGCACAATGGCTAGAAGAACATTCTCGATCGGCGGAGTGCATCCCGCCGACGGCAAGATTTCGCGCGAATGCAAGATTGAGGCGCTTCCGCTGCCTTCCACCGTATACATTTCGGTTTCCCAGCACATCGGCGCTCCGGCAAAACCCCTGATCGCCGTGGGCGACAAGGTCAAGGTGGGGCAGCCGGTTGCGGAACCGGGCGGCTTCGTGTCCGCCTTCATCCATTCTTCCGTGAGCGGAACCGTCAAGTCCATCGCCCCCCGTCAGGACCTGTCCGGCAACTGGCAGAACTGCATCGAGATCGCCGTCGAGGGAGACGAGTGGGTGGACGGCATCGACCGGTCGGAGACCCTGGTGACTGAGATTCCCGAGGATCCGAAAACCATCATCGAGAAGATCCGGCTGGGGGGTGTCGTCGGCCTCGGCGGTGCGACCTTCCCGACCCACGTGAAACTCAGCCCGCCCTAGTGGCGAAGTCTCCTTGTAGCCTAGGAAGGTAATCAGCGGTATGTCCAGCTGCTTGATCACATCATAACCACCCCGCTTGAAGGGGCTCACTAATATAATGTCTGGGTGCAGTG
>CABTXO010000335.1 GCA_902488725.1 uncultured Bacteroidales bacterium | reverse complement strand
TGTTCAGCAGAACGTACGAGCTCAGGATCGACATTCCGGGGCACGAACCCATCCGCGCCAGTACGAAATTTCCGAGCCGGTGCATGCTTCGGCGCTGTAATTTGGGCAGTTTCCCTCCTGACAAAAATTATTGCGGCTACAGCTATTTGGATGAATATTGCAGAACCATAGACTACGAAGGAAATGTCGGTCATGTAAGGTGGCGTTGGCGTCCTTATCGCGGGGAGGCATTCCTCTGGATCTTCGCACGGCAGGACGGGGAAAATGTGCAGCGGCTGTGCACCAGCCATCCGGACGTGGACGACTTCAATGTGTGCAAAGGGAGCTGGGCCGATTTTGCGTGCAACAGGAACTACGAGGAGCTCTGCTCGGGGGAATATAGGTTGATGCTGGATGACGGCAGCGTGGAATTCGGCAATTCCTTGGTCGACCAATGGAAGAGGTATGCCGCCATCTGCAACGGCTTGCCCGCACACAAGGATTTCCTGCGGATTCATCATCCGGCAGCGTTTGACAGCGGCTACAGCGGGAAACTGGGTGACGAACTCATCAACTGCAAAGATTATTGGTATATACCCACGTTTTGGGATTCCGAGCTTCCCGGACGTGTCCGCTCCTACGACGGTACCTATCCGGGTACTGTTTGGTATTACACGGAATTTGCAAAGGAAGTCCCGGCGCGGTATGCCTTCGTTGTCGCTGCGGACTACGATGTGACGAAAAGAGACAAGGAGAACGTCCCGACGATGTACTCCGACACGGCTTTCCTGGACGTCTGGCTCCTTTCCAAGGACTACGATGCCTATCTCAGAGACATCGTGAATGACAAGGGGTTGCGCGAAGACGAGTTCACGACGTATTATTCGATGAAAAAAACATACTCAAACATCGAAGGAGGGGTCGGAATCTTCGGTGCCATATACAAATCGAAGAGCTATGTCTATTGAACTATGAAACATCGAAAAAGCATCTATATTGCAATGCTGGCATCGTGCCTCTGCACGGGCATGCAAGCACAGGTCCAGACACGGCAGGACACACTTCCTCCTGCCGTCAAGGAAGGGTATCGGGTTGCGAGCGGAAGCGTGAACGGGCGGTTGATCGAGCCGGCGGACTTTTCCATGATGGCGACGCCGACCGGCTCTGCCGACTTCGTGAAGTTCGTGCAGACGCTGTCCGGCGTGACCGGCGGCGTGGACGGATCGTCGGCCTATTATGTGCGCGGCGGCAACCAGGGCGGCAACTTGCAAACCTTGGACGGGGTACCGATCTACGGGAAAACCCACCTGCTGGGACTTTCGTCTGCCTATTCCCCGGACATCATTTCTTCCGCCGAGTTTCAAGTCGGAGGCTTTACTTCCGAGGAGGGGAACCTGTCATCCTCCCATATCAAGATGCGCTCAAGGGACGGATCCTTCGACAAATTTTCTGCGCAGGCGGAAGCAAGCAACTTCCTGTTGGGCGGATCCGTCAGCACGCCTTTGAAGCATGACACGGTCTCTCTTTCCGCTTCGGCTCGTTTTTCACCCGTCAAATGGGTCTACGATGCCGCGATTTCGGGACTTGTGGGGGATGATTTTTCCTTGAAACTCACGAATGCGGCCGTGTACGACATCTACGCCAAGGTGAAATACCGGATCCGGGGGGATCATGCCCTCTCCCTGTCGGTATTCAACAGCCTGGACAGCTACCGGTACAGCCATAACCGGAGTTCCGAGGACAGCATGAGCTGGTCGAATCTGATTGCCTCGCTGCAATATGACACGAGGTGGGGGCTCCGGAGCAAGGCGGCTTTCTCGGCTTCCTTCAACCATTTCGCGAACAGCCAGGGCATGGTGAAAAAGCTGGGCAAGACGAAAAACGACCTTCTGATGCGCAGCACAATCGATGAGATGAGCGCCAGCGGATCGGCCACGACGCAGTTCGGCCGGCAGATCCAGTTGCAGTATGGTCTCAAAGCCCGGCTGGCCCGCTTCAATCCTGGGTCGGCGCGAGCCCTGGAAGGAAACAGCCTGCTGATCAAGTCCAGTTCTCCGCTCGCAACCCGATACCCTTCCTTGACGGCAGGAGGAAGTGTGTCCTGCCGTGTCTGGACCTGTGCTTGCATGCCCGTGCAGAGGCACGATGCCAGCATTGCA
>CABTXO010000334.1 GCA_902488725.1 uncultured Bacteroidales bacterium | reverse complement strand
CCGGCATGCCGTCTCCATCCCGTTTCAAAGTATCGTGCAGGTACTTCCGCATGGGACCGTAGACACGGGCAACGAAGGTGGAATCCCCGCTGTACCAGTAGTAGTTGCGGAAGCCGTACCAGCCCACCGACGCCAGGATCTGCATGGGAAGTTCCTTGTAGTAGTTTCCGCACGGAATCGGCGCCACCAGGGAGCCGTCCGGCTTCTGCCACGCCGCCAGTTCGAGGATGCCCTTGCGGGCCAGCAGATCGGAAGAACGGCTGAAGGCGTAGAAGGCCTCCCCGAGCTCGTTCACCTCGTCCCCCCACCACTGGGCGCGCTCCCGGTCGGGGCAGTCGTACCAGGTGTCCCGCATGCAGACGTACAAGGTCCGCTGCGCCCGCTTCCAGTAGTCGTTGAGGAAGTCGTCGTTGCAGGAAAAGCGTCCGGAAAATTCCGTGTCGTAGCCGGTTTCACGGTACTGCAGGTCCAGCACGCGCACTCCTTCCGGAATGATGTAGCGCACCTCTTCGCCGTTCATCCAGGCGAAGCTTTCATATTCCTGGATTCCCGCCCGGGTGACATATTCCCCGCGGACACATTCCGCGCCGGTCACGAGCCGGTGGTCCGTTTCGAAGCGGATCAGACTCCCCGCAGGGGCATCCACCTTCAGGCAGGGGGTCACCTGGCAGTTGTAGGGCAGGCGGCAGAAGATCGTGTCGCCGCGCTGTTCCCGGCTCTCATAGGGCCGCAGGCCGTAGTCCTTCCACAGGGGAACCGGACGCTCCGACAATTTGCCGAGCGGCGCCTCCCCGGGCGCGAATCCCAGTTCGAGCGCGGTACCGAGGCGCTTGGGGTTTGCGCCTTCGTACCAGTCCGGCGGGAACAGGCGGGCATCGTACCGGACATTGCTTTCCGGCAGCCGGTAATTCGGGGCCGGGCCTCCTGCCGTCTGGAAGGCAGGCTGCCGGGTGCCCTCCCAGCTGCCGTCCGAAAGGATTTCCACGCCGGGGCCGACGGCTTCAAAGAGCAGGGCGGCCGTACCGCTGTTCAGGTGGCTGAACCCGTTCTTGCCGAAATGCCAGACCAGCACGGAGATCAGGTTGTCCCCCTCCCGGAGGTAGGGAGCGATCTCGACTTTGTCGTAGTAGCCGTCTCCGACGGAAGGACCCCTTTTAAGCCCCCCTTCGAACACGACCCGCCGTCCGTTGATCCAGAGCCAGTACTTGCTGTCCACCGCGATGCGCGCCACCACGGAAGCCGGCACCCGGCCGATGTCCACATGCTTGCGGAAAGCCAGCCATGCATTGCTTTCGCTCTGGCATTCCGACTTCGAAATCCATTTGGCCTTCCAGGAATATTCCTCCGCGACCGCGACCGCAGCCGCCACGAACAAGACGGCCAGCGCCAGCAGCGTCTTCCGCATCATTTCGTGTCGGAGTAGCAGCCGTCGACCCGGACGTCGCTGTCCCGGGCGCGATACAGATCCGGCGCGGTCGCCGAGTGGCGGATGATGAACTGCTGCAGCACTATTCCCTTGCAGTTTTCAAAGTACAGCGGAGCGGGAACCTGCAGATCTTCCGACAGAAAGCCTTTCCGGCGCTGCGTCTCGATGAAGGCCGAGAGTTCCGGCCCGCAGGCATCGATCACGCCCTTTCCGCTGATGGTGATGTCCTCCTGCTCCGACGCATGGAACAGGCCTTTCTGCCCTTTGTACGCATAGATGTTCGGGCTGCCGACGATCACGGCGCCTTCGTTGAGCTTGATGTGCACCTTGCTCTTGAGGGCGACGGCCCCGGTCACGTAGCGGCCGACGTAGAAGCTGAGGGTGCCGCCCCCTTTCTCGCTGATGAAGTCGATCGCCTTCTGGATCGACGCCGTGTTGTCCGTAACGCCGTTGCTCTTGATTCCGAAATAGGAGGCGTTGTAGTCATGCTGTGCAAAGCCCGTGGCGCAGGTCAGCGCAAGCGTCAGGGCGAACAATAGGATTCTTCTCATTTTTTCCTGATTTTCCGGGTGTCCTTGGTGATGATCTGCCGCTTGCCTTTCGGCGCGGTCGGGGCCTGGGTTCCGCCCGCCCTCCCCCCGCGGCCCCGCCCGCCGGCCGCAGCGGGGGGGGCGCCTGCCTTGTTTTTTTTATGTGTCAGGGAGGCTGAGGTGATCGCCT
>CABTXO010000333.1 GCA_902488725.1 uncultured Bacteroidales bacterium | reverse complement strand
GTGGTCCCCCCCCCGCCCGCCGTCGGCGGGGCACCGCGGGGGGGGGGGGTAATTTGCGGCTCCGGTATTTTGGGGGGGGCGGGGTTGGTCCCGAAGGCCTCCCCGCGGGCGGAACCCCGCCGAGCCGAAGCCGCGGAAGCGTTCCTCCCGTTCCGGAAAGTCATCCGCATTCCGGCGGAGCGGATTCTCCACGTACTGCCGGTCGATTTCCTGCAGGAAACGGCTGGGAGAATTGGATTCATGCTTCCCATTGCGCATCCGGGTCTGGGCGAAGGACAGGAAGACCGCCTTCTCCGCCCGCGTGATCGCTACATAGAAGAGCCGGCGCTCCTCTTCGATGTCCGAAGGGGAAGCCAGCATGCCGCCGGAGGGAAACAGGTTTTCCTCCATTCCGGTCACGAAGACGTAGGGGAACTCCAGCCCTTTTGCGGAGTGGACCGTCATGAGCGCGATTTTGTCGGCGGCGTCCTCGTCGTCCTGGATGTCCACGGCCGTGAGCAGGGTGATGTCCTCCAGAAACTCCGGCAGGGTCACGACAGGCGGCTGGACCTCGGATGCATCCCCCGGGGAATCTGCGGCCAGTTCGGCGAAGTAACTGTTCCGCCGGTCTTCCGCAAACTGGGCGACGCTGTTCAGCAGTTCCTCCACGTTGGAGGCGCGGGACTGACCTTCGATGGAGTTGTCGCTCTTGAAGAAGGCGTACAGCCCGGAAGCGTCGGCCAGTCCGACAGCCAGTTCATGCGCCCCCGTCACGCCGACCTTTGCCGCGAACCGGTCGATCAGCCCGCAGAAAGAACGGATCCGCGCCACCACGGACTCCTTGAGCCCGAAGGCCTCGAAATTCTCCGAATATGCCGCCTTGAACAAGGATTTCCCTTCTGCGAGCGCCAGCGCGTTCAGCGCCTGCAGGGAGGTCTCCCCGATCTTCCGGGCCGGCTTGTTCACGACCCGTTTGAAAGATTCGTCGTCGTTCACATTGACCGCCAGCTTGAGGTAGGCCATCATGTCCTTCACCTCCGCGCGATCGAAGAAGGAGTGTCCGGAATAGATCGCGTACGGGAGATTTCGCTTGCGCAGCGCCTCTTCCAGGGCCCGGGACTGGGAATTCGTCCGGTAGAGCAGGGCGAAATCCTGGTAGCGGGCATGTTCCGCCCGCATGATTTCCAGGATCCGCGAGGCGATCAGCAGGGCTTCCTCCTGTTCGGAGAAGGAAGACAGCAGGTGGATCTTCTCCCCTTCCTCCCCCACCGCCACGCAGGTTTTCGGAATCCGGTTCGTGTTCTTCGCGATCAAGGAGTTCGCTGCGTTCACGATGTTTGCCGTGGATCGGTAGTTGCGTTCCAGCCGGAACGTCTTGTTTTCGGGATAGTCCTTCCGGAAGTTCAGGATGTTCTCGATTTTCGCACCCCGGAAAGCATAGATGGACTGGGAATCATCCCCCACCACGCAGATGTTCCGGTGCCGTTCCGCGAGCCGCTTCAGAATCAGGTACTGCGCGAAATTCGTGTCCTGGTATTCATCGACAAGAATGTAGTCGAAACGGGATGCGATCGACTCCCGGGCAACGGGATTGTCCCGCAGGAGGATGTTCATGTTCAGCAGGATGTCGTCGAAGTCCATCACGCCGGCCTGCCGGCATTTGGCCGCATACAGCGAATAGATGTCGCAGATCCGCGGCTTGCGGGCGCGGGTGTCGTTCGCCACCACCTGGGCATTGTTCCGGTAGGCGGCGGCCGTGACGAGATTGTTCTTCGCAAGGGAAATCCGCGACTGGATCTCCTTGGGCTTGTACACTTTGTCGTCCAGCTGCAGTTCCTTGATGCAGGCCTTCAGCGCGCTCGCCGAATCGCTCTGGTCGTAGATTGTAAAGGAAGAAGGATAGCCGAGGGAGTCGGCATATTCCCGCAGGAAGCGGATGAAGACGGAATGGAAGGTGCCCATGACGATCCGCCAGGCCTTCCGGCGCCCCACCATCTGCGCGATGCGCTCCTTCATCTCCGTCGCGGCCTTCTTGGTGAAGGTCAGGGCCAGGACCCGCGCCGGATCGGTTTCCCGCTCCCGCAGGAGGGCGACCCGGCCCGTTATTACCCCCGCCCTTCCCTAACATGCCCCCCCCACGACCCGGACCCGCCCCTCCCTACTCCCCACCCCCT
>CABTXO010000332.1 GCA_902488725.1 uncultured Bacteroidales bacterium | reverse complement strand
CGAAGTAGGGGATCACGGCGATGACACTGTCTGCGGAAGCCCGTTTCGCAGCATCGATCGTGAGCAGCAGTTCCATCAGGTTGTCGGCGGGCGGAAAGGTCGACTGCAGGATGAATACGGTCGCGCCCCGCACGCTGTCCGTGAAGGAGGGAACGAATTCTCCGTCGCTGAACTGGGTTACCTCGGAGGTGCCCAGGTGGTAGCTCTCATCCTTGCCGCCGAGCTTGTTCAACTCCGCGACAACCTTGCACCCAAAGTCCTTGGAGGCCCGGCATGCAAACAATTCCATTCTGTGTTCAATGTACATGGTCAGATCGATACGATTTATTGCGTCAAACTTTTATGATTTTTGTTCCATTTCTTGCAGCAGCGTCCCGATGTAGTCCAGGATCTCGTCCCGTCCGGCACCGGTCTCGGCGGAGGAAGCGAACATCGGCGGAAATTCTTCCCACTGCTCGCCCAGGATCTCCTTGTTCCGCTCGATCCGGGCCTTCAGCACGTTCGGTCCCTGCTTGTCCGCCTTCGTGTAAATGATTGCGAACGGAACACCGTTCTCGCCCAGCAGTTCCAGGAACTGGAGGTCGATCTGCTGGATTTCATGCCGGGAATCCACCAGCACGAAGAGGATCACCATCTCCTCCGAATGCAGCACGTAGTCCAGTATCATCTTCCGAAGTTCTTCCCGTCCTTCCTTCGAAATCTTCGCGAATCCGTAGCCGGGCAGGTCCACGAGATACCACCTGTCGTTGAGGAGGAAGTGATTGATCAGGCGCGTCTTGCCGGGAGTGGAAGAAGTCTTGGCCAGCTTCCGGTTCCCGCAGAGCATGTTGATGAGCGACGACTTGCCCACGTTCGACCTCCCGATGAAGGCGAATTCGGGCAGTCTGCGGGCGGGCTTTCCGCTGTTCCGTGTGCAGCTGCCCGCAAATTTGGCGTCGGTGATCGTCATCTGTAAAGCTCCCCCTGTTTCATTGCACAAAGATAGTGGAAAATTTGTTAATTTTGAAGAATGGAAGCGGGAGGATATCACCCGCTTTGCCAACCGCATTGCCCATGGAACGTACCTTCATCGACCTCTTCACCCTGCAGACCCGCCTCAAGAACGGGGTGGAAGCCTTGTTCCCGGACCGGATCTGGGTCAAGGCCGAGATTGCCAGCCTGAGCCGCAAGCCGAACGGACACTGCTACCTGGAACTTTCCCAGTCGGAGCCCGGCGGCCTGGTGGCCAGGACCCGGGCGGTCATCTGGGCCTCCCGCTTCGGCTGCATCGACCAGCGGTTCCAGTCCGTGACCGGCTCTCCCCTCGATGCCGGGATGGAGATTCTGGCACGGGTGCAGGTGTCTTTCCATGTCGTCTACGGGCTGACGCTTACCATCGACGAGGTGGATCCGGAGTTCACGCTGGGGGAGAAGGAACTACAGAAGCAGCGGACGCTGGAACGGCTGGCGAAAGAGGGGCTGCTGGATGTGCAGAAACAGCTGCGGATGCCCCTGTTGCCGTACCGCCTTGCAGTAGTTTCCGCCTCCGGTGCGGCGGGGTACGGGGACTTCCGCCGCCATCTGCTGGAAAATGAATATGGCTTCGTGCTGCAGCCGGTGCTGTTCGAGGCCACGATGCAGGGTGAGGCCGCTCCGGCGTCCATCGTGTCCGCAATGGAGTCCGCCCTTTCCGGACCCGTCCATTATGACGCCGTCCTGATCCTCCGGGGAGGTGGTTCGGAACTGGATCTCGCCTGTTTCGACGACTACGACCTGGCCGTCGCGATCGCCCGCTGCCCGGTTCCGGTGTTCACCGCCATCGGGCACGACCGGGACTTCCATGTGGCGGACCGGGTGGCCTGTGCCTCTGTCAAGACCCCGACTGCCCTGGCGGACCTTTTCCTGGACTGCTATGTCGCGGAAGACCAGCGGATCGGCGCCTGCGAAGCGCGGCTCCGGATGGCATTCGCAAACCGTCTCGCCGCAATTTCGTCCCGGCTGGACCTGCTGGAGGCCCGCACCGCACGCACGCTCGACGCACGCCTTTCCCGCGCCGAACACCACCTCAACCTGCTCGCCGTCGGCATATTCCAAAATTTTAAGGCCCGGCTCTCGGAGGGGTCCCCCCCTGCGGGCTTCCTGTTCTCCGGCATTTTCCGCTCCTCCCGCCCCCCGGCCCCCGG
>CABTXO010000331.1 GCA_902488725.1 uncultured Bacteroidales bacterium | reverse complement strand
GGCGTGGTAGCCGATCATGCACCAGGTCTCGCCGCCGTAGAACGACCAGATCGGCAGCATGTGTTCCGCACTTTTGTCGTAGTGGGCGAGCATGGAGTTGGCGATGTCCGCCTGCAGGTCCCGGTTGACCAGGTTGAGCAGCGGATGGAAGGCCCGGTAGGTGTCCCAGAGCGAGAACGTCGTGACATTCGTGAAACCGTCCGCCCGCGCGATGTTCTTGTCGTGGCCGCGGTACCGGCCGTCCGCATCCTGGAACAGGAAGGGATGAAGGGCCGTCCGGTAGGCGCTCGTGTAGAAGGTTCTCCGCAGATTCACGTCGTCGGTGACAAGCTCGTATTTCCCGAGCTCGCGCTCCCAGCGCGCCTCCGCTTCCGCCCGCAGTCCGTCGAAATCCTTCCCGTCCAGCTCCCGCAGGTTGAGGAGCGCCCCGTCCGTGCTGACCGCGGACACGGCGGTCCTGACACCCACCCGGTCCCCCTCGGCGGTCCGGAAACGGACGCAGGCCTGCAGTTTCGGCCCCCAGGCCTCCAGGCTGCTGCGGAACCGCTTGGTGTTGTAGATCACCGGCTTGCCGTCCTGCAGAATCCGGAAATCCCGGATCGGAGCATCGAACCGTGCCGCGAAAAAGACGAAGCGCTCGGGGCTCCAGCCGTTGACGATCTTGCTGCCCACGATCGTGTGTTCGTCCAGCAGCCGGACGCTCGACCAGACGCAGGGCTGGCGCAGCGTGTGGTCGAGGTCGATCATCACGAACGCGCTGTCCGCGGCCGGATACGTGAAACGGAATATGCCCGCGCGCGACCCGGCGGCCATTTCCGCCTTGACCCCGTAGTCCTGGAGGACCACGGCGTAGTAGCCGGGGGACGCCCATTCCTGTCCGTGGTCGAACCGGGACCGGTAGCCGCTGTCGGGATCCGCATGCGTCCCTTTCGCACTTTTGATCGCACCCGTCCCGGGCACGAAGAGGAAGTCTCCGAGATCGGGAATGCCGGTGCCGCTCAGATGCGTCAGGGAAAATCCCATGATCGTGGGCTTGGAGTACTTGTAGCCGGAAGCGGCATCGTAGTCGTCATCGTCGGTGTCCGGGCTGATCTGGATGCCCCCGAACGGCAGTTGCGCCCCGGGATAGACATTGCCGAATCCGTCCGTCCCGGCAAACGGATTGACGAAATCGATGTTCCGCTCCTGCGCCCCCGACACCTGGGACAGCAGGACCGCGAGCAGCGACATGCAGAAGAATTTGTTCATTTCTCGTTTCATTGATGTTTCACCTTATTCCGCCACGACACGACTTTGTGCAACACAATCCCGTGTCGGGGGATGAACCGGCTTGTCAGAGGGTCAGGCGGATCCGGTGGACGCCGGGACCGAAAGATTTCTGCCGCCCGCGGGCGGCCGGAACATCCGCACGGGTGCCCTCCGGAACGGTGAGCGCCAGGTCGATTCCCCTTCCCTTCCGGTCCAGTTTCGCCTCGATCGGGCCGTAATGCGTGTCCACTGCCGTTTCAATGCGGGTGAGATCCCCCATCTGCGGCTGCACGCGGAAGGGCCGGAAGCCGGGAGCCGTGGGTTCGATGCCGGCGATCTTCCCGCCCAGCACGATGATGGCAGCGCCGGTCCAGGCATGGTTGCTAGTGCCTTCGAAATTCCAATGCTCGTACAGCGTGCTGCAGCCGGGTTTCATGACGGTCGGATACAGTTTCCGTATCCGGTTCAGCGCCCGTTCCGGCTCGCCCGCGAGACAGAGGGCCTCCAGGACATACCGCTGCATGTAGGTGGTCGCATGGTACTGTTCGTCGAAGACCTTGACCAAAGCGGGATATTTGTCGGGGGAGGCAATCCCGGACACGATCGCGAGCGCCTGGACCCGGTCGTCGGGCACATCCGTCCGCCCGGGCGT
Organism: uncultured Bacteroidales bacterium; assembly: GCA_902488725.1. Lineage (GTDB taxonomy): Bacteria > Bacteroidota > Bacteroidia > Bacteroidales > UBA932 > Cryptobacteroides. The sequence goes on along the minus strand of CABTXO010000331.1, from coordinate 267 downwards.
GGCATATGCCGTGCCGGTCCAGTAGTCCCGGTTGTAGACGGAGGCGATGCGCGCCATCATGGCATCGATCTGCGCGACATCTTCCGTCCTGCCCAGCAGGGCGGCGAAACACCGTTCGCCCTTCAGCGCAAGATAGTACCAGAGCGGCAGCTGCGCATGCCCGTCCTGGTGCTGGCCGGCATCCGGCCAGTCCCAGTCGCCGGTCCGGTAGACCGGCATGCCGTCTCCATCCCGTTTCCAAGTATCGTGCAGGTACTTCCGCATGGG
>CABTXO010000330.1 GCA_902488725.1 uncultured Bacteroidales bacterium | reverse complement strand
CCGGAGGCTCCGTTGCGGCGGCCTCCGCAACGGCCTTGGCGGCACGGGCGGCCATGAGGGCGGCATGTTCGGCCTTGGCGCGCTCGACGCTCACGGACTTCTTCAGAACGAAGCCGGAGCCGAGGTATTTCGTGCGCACATCTTCGTCGGAAGCGAGCGACTCGGGCGTGCCCTGCTGGAGGATCGTCCCCTCGTACAACAGGTAGGCTCGATCTGTGATGGCGAGCGTCTCCCCCACGTTGTGGTCGGTGATGATGACCCCGATGTCCTTGTACTTCAGCTTCGCGATAATGAACTGAATATCCTCGACCGCGATGGGGTCGACCCCGGCGAAGGGCTCGTCCAGCAGGATGAATTTCGGGTCGATTGCCAGGGCGCGGGCGATCTCGCAGCGGCGGCGCTCCCCGCCGGAAAGCTGGATGCCCAGGCTCTTGCGCACCTTCGACAGATTGAATTCGTCGATCAAGCCTTCCAGCCGCCTGTTGCGTTCTTCGCGGGGCATGTCGGACATCTCCATCACGCTCATGATGTTGTCCTCCACGCTCATCTTCCGGAACACGGAAGCCTCCTGCGGAAGGTAGCCGATCCCCTTCTGCGCGCGCTTGTACATCGGCAGTTCGGTGATGTCCTCGTCATCGAGGAAACCCCTTCCGCCGTTCGGGACGATCTGTCCCGTGATCATGTAGAAGCTGGTCGTCTTTCCGGCCCCGTTGGGCCCCAGGAATCCGACGATCTCGCCTTGGTTGATTTCCATTGAAACCCCTTTGACGACCGTCCGGATCCCGTATTTTTTGACTAACTTTTCACAACGCAGTTTCATGTCCGACCTTATTTTGTTTCCAGTCCGAAATCTTTGACCATGCTCTTCACTTCCCCGTTCTGCTCCATCAAGGCCGTCGCCTTTTCCTGATCGGTGTACGGCTGCACCTCCTCTTCCGCACGGGGTGCGACTTCCAGTTCCAGCCGCAGTTTTCCCGAACCGGCTTTCTGCTGCAAATTTCCTTCCAGCGTGTGGAGTTGCTTCTCCCGGATCCACTTTTCCTGCGCGAGACTCAGCACCTGGAACACCAGTTCCTTGTAGTCGCCTTGCGTAGCGACCCGGACCTTCGCCGTCGCCAGCATCGTGGCGAGCCGCGGAGTGGACCGATAGTCTTCCGGGAGTCGCTTCCAGGCCTCCAGAACCGCTTCGTCGGAGGGAAGGGCTTCGTTTTCAAAAGCGGGTTCCGCACCGCCCTTCTTCGCGGCATCTTCCTCCACGATCGAATTCAGCGACAGGGAGGCACCGGTCTTGACGGACTTCCTTCGCGGCTTCGGAGCAGCCTCCGTGGCGGCGGGAGCGGCAACAGGTGCTGCGACAGATGTCGGTGTGACTGCGGGCGCGGCAACGGGTGCTGCGACAGGCGCTGGGGCGACTGCGGGCGCGGCAACGGGCGCGGCAACGGGTGCTGCGACAGGCGCTGGGGCGACTGCGGGCGAGGCAACAGGTGCTGCGACAGGCGCTGGGGCGACTGCGGGCGCGGCAACGGGAGCGGCAACGGGTGCTGCGACAGATGTCGGGGCGACTGCGGGCGCGGCAACGGGCGTCTGGACCAGGAAACTGAGCTTCATGAGGGCGAACTCGATGTGGAGCCGCGGATTCACCGCGAGCTTGTAGCCGGCCTCGCACTGGGTGGTCGTCTCCAGGGCATCGTACAGAAATTTCAGAGAACAACGGTCCGCCTGCTCCTTGAAGCGCGTCTTCAGCGAACCGGGCAGTTCCAGCAGGGAATCCAGGCCCCCGTTCCGTGCCACGACCAAGTTCCGGAAATGGGAACTCAGGGCAGCCACGAAGTGCAGGGCGTTGAACCCCTTCGCCAGAATCTCGTCGAACTTGAGCAGGGCCGCTCCGTAGTCCCCCGTGAGGAAGGCCTCCACCAGGGAGAAACTGTAGTCGTAGTCCAGCACGTTCAAGCTGCGCAGCACCGCTTCGTAGGAGACCGTGGTACCGCAGAAGGCCACCGTCTGGTCGAAGATCGTGAGGGCATCCCGCATCGCCCCGTCCGCCTTCTGCGCGATGACATGGAGGGATTCTTCGTCGATCCGGACCTGTTCCTTCTGTGCGATCTCCTTCAGATTCCGCACGATGTCCGGCACCGAAATGCGGTTGAAGTCGAAGGTCTGGCAGCGGGACAGGATCGTCGGGAGGATTTTGTGCTTCTCGG
>CABTXO010000329.1 GCA_902488725.1 uncultured Bacteroidales bacterium | reverse complement strand
GGCCTCGGAAAATTCCACCTGCATGAGAGATTGAACGCAGAGATTGAACGCAACGGCTGATCACATGGTTTTGGACTTGATCCCTCTGTTCCATAGGCCTCCACGGGGCGTTTTGGAACATATTGTGAATCAATAATTTGCGGAATGACATGTGGAGAGCTGGCCCGAAACCGCCTCATCCTTCCACGGGGCCGTTTTGTAATATATTCATTTAAAGTTATTTACCAATATGCGTAGCGGAGGCTTCTCCGGGAATGAAAAAGAGGGTGCTCCCGGGATGCCGATGGCGGCATGTTCACGGGAACACCCTCTTGCAGCGAAAGGCAGGGCCGTAAGCCGGTTTCTGTTTTTGAATCCGCCATTTATCTGCGCAACCTACCCCCCGGCATCAGGCGGGCCGCCCTCGGCTGCCGGTATATTTGGTCTTGCAGGCCCCGGGACCGTACCCGGACCGGCATCGCTGCCGTCCGGCGTGGGCTCTTGCCCCACGTTTTCACCCTTGCAGGCGGACCCGGCCGAAGCCGGGCGGTTCCTGCGGTCGTTCTCTGTTACGGCCTCCATGAGATTGCTCCCATCCGGGCTTTCCCCGGCGGGGTGCCCTTTCCTGTCCGGACTTTCCTCACCGGATCCCCCGCCCCCACCTTGCGGTTCCGGCCCGGTACCCCGGCGCGGCGGATCGTCCTGCCCCTCTAGCTTTCGGCCGCGAAGTTACGCAAAAATATTTTCCGCCGAAAACCGTACGCAGATTTCCGAATTCGGTTTCTTTCCGCTAACTTTGTAATCCAGTACAGAACAAACCTTCCGACATGAACACCAAGTATGTTTTCGTTACGGGCGGCGTCGCTTCCTCACTGGGCAAGGGCATCATCGCCGCATCATTGGCCAAACTTCTGCAGGCCAGGGGACTACGCGTCACCATCCAGAAATTCGACCCCTACATCAACGTCGATCCCGGGACCTTGAATCCCTATGAACACGGAGAGTGCTACGTCACCGACGACGGGGCGGAGACTGACCTGGACCTGGGCCACTACGAGCGCTTCCTGGGCATCCACATGTCCCAGGCCAACAACGTGACGACCGGCCGCATCTACTGGACGGTGATCAACCGCGAACGTGAGGGGGCCTACCTGGGCAAAACCGTCCAGATCGTGCCGCATATCACCGATGAAATCAAGCGCAGGATGCTTCTGCTGGGCAAGAGCGGCCAGTACGACGTGATCGTGACCGAAGTCGGCGGGACCGTCGGCGACATGGAATCCCAGCCATTCATCGAAGCCATCCGCCAGCTCCAGTGGGAGATGCCCGAAGAGGACCTGATGAGCATCCACCTCACCCTGGTCCCGTACCTGCATGCCGCCAAGGAACTGAAGACCAAGCCGACCCAGCATTCCGTGCAGGCCCTGCAGGCGGCAGGCGTCCATCCCGACATCATCGTCTGCCGCACCGAAATTGAACTCAGCCAGGAGATACGCCGGAAGGTGGCCCTGTTCTGCAACGTCAAGCCCGGTCACGTGATCCAGTCCATCGACGCCCCTTCGATCTACCAGGTGCCCCTGAACATGGAAGCGGAAGGGCTGGACGAGATGGTTCTGGAGCATCTCGGCATCCGGAACGCCCCCGAGCCCGATTTTGCGGACCTCAAGAAATTCTTGGACAAACTCTTCCATCCCAAGCACGAAATCGACATCGCCCTGGTCGGAAAATATGTCGAACTGCAGGATGCCTACAAATCCATCCTGGAATCTTTTGTCCACGCAGGGGCGGTGAACGAGTGTAAAGTCAACGTGCACACCATTCACAGTGAATATCTTGATGCCTCCAACCTGGAGGAAAAGATCGGGAAGATGGACGGCATCCTCGTTGCGCCGGGTTTCGGCGAACGCGGACTGGAAGGCAAGGTTCTTGCAATCCGATACGCACGTGAGCACAATGTTCCGTTCTTCGGAATCTGTCTGGGGATGCAGATGTGCGTGGTGGAATTCGCCCGCAACGTCCTGGGGCTCAAGGATGCCCAGAGCGCGGAAGTGAATCCGAGCACTCCGCATCCGGTGATCGATCTGATGGAGGAACAGAAGAGCACGACGATCAAGGGAGGAACCATGCGGCTCGGCGCCTACGACTGCAAGATCCAGGAAGGATCGCTGGCGTACCGGATCTACGGAACCGGCCTGATCTCCGAGCGCCATCGCCACCGCTACGAGTT
>CABTXO010000328.1 GCA_902488725.1 uncultured Bacteroidales bacterium | reverse complement strand
TCCAGGGTCTTGCCGCCGGGGCTGGTGCAGCCGGCGTCCTTGCCGCCGTGGCCGGGGTCGATGACCACGGTGTTGAGTCTGAGCGGGTTGGCGGGACGCTGCGCGCAGCCCGGCCATGCCGGTACCAGCAGCGCGGAGGCGGCCGTTACGGCAAGAAAATTGCGAAGGATATCCAAAATAGTCTTATATTTGTCTTTCGCAAATTTAGAAAAAAATTGCATTTCAGGTACCATATTCATCATTTTCTCCTGATCTTGCTGATCGCGCTGCTGACCGGGATTGCCGTCTTCGGGCAGAATCCCCGCCGTGCCGCACGCCGCCGCGCAGCACAGGCGGAGGCCGTCGACACCGCAAAGGCCGTCCTCCCGGATTCCCTCCGGGCCAAGCGTGACTCCACGATGCGCGCCGACTCCCTTTTCCGTGCGGATTCGCTGAATATGCTGCACAAGAGTTCGCTGGAGCGCCCTGCTTTTTCCGGGGCGAAGGATTCCGTCCGCCAGGATTTCTCGAACGGGCAGCGGAAGATGTACTACTGGGGAGACGTGACCGTGCGCTACGGGAACATGAAACTGTCTGCGGACTACATGGAATACGACATGAAGACCGGCGTGGTGTTCGCCAAGGGTACCTACGACAGTCTGAACGGGACCTGGAAGGGACAGCCGAAAATGGAGCAGGACGGCAAGTCCTACGACATGGAGGAAGTCAGCTACAATTTCAATTCCCGTAAGGCACTGATCCACAACATGGTGACGAAGGAGGACGACGGCATCCTCCACGGGAAGAACATCAAGATGATGCCCGACCGCTCGATCAACATCACCCAGGGCAAGTACACGGTCTGCGACCTGGAGCATCCGCATTATTTTCTCCAGCTGTCCGCCGCGAAGGTCGTGACCCGGCCCTCGCAGAAGACGGTGTTCGGGCCTGCCAACCTGGTCGTGGAGGATGTGCCGCTGCCCGTCGCGATTCCCTTCGGCTTCATCCCGAAGCGCCCCGACCGGGCGACAGGTTTCCTGATGCCGACCTTCGGGGAGGAGAACGCGCGCGGTTTCTACCTGCGGGACGCGGGCATGTATTTCGTGCTCGGGGACTATTTCGACATGTCCCTGACGGGCGACGTCTACACCTTGGGTTCCTGGGCGGTCGACCTGAACTCGCGGTACATGGTGAAGTACAAGTTCTCGGGCAACCTGGGGGTGAACTATTCCGTCGACCAGACGGGCGAGAAAGGCAGCACCGACTTCTTCCAGAGCAAGAACTTCGGTGTGCGCTGGTCCCATTCGCAGGATTCCAAGGCCCGGCCCGGGACCTCCTTCTCGGCGTCGGTGAACTTTTCCAGCCCCTCGAACAGCCGCTACAACTCCCGCTCGGTATCGGAGGCCCTGCAGAACCAGATCTCTTCTTCCATTTCCTACTCCAAGAACTGGAACGGACGCTTCAACCTGTCCATCAACGCCCTGCACAGCCAGAACTCGCGGGACAGTTCCTACTCGTTCTCGCTCCCGAACGTGACCTTCACGGTCAGCCGGTTCTACCCCTTCAAGATCAAGAACCGGGTGGGCAAGGAGCGATTCTACGAGAAGTTCTCCCTCGCCTACAACACCACGCTGCAGAACAAGATCAACTTCAAGGCCTCCGAGTTCGGCAAGGAGGACTTCGCCGACAAGTTCATGAACGGCATGGCGCACAACTTCACCATCGGCCTTCCGAACTTCACGCTGATGAACTACTTCAACTTCACCCCCAGCGTGAGCTACGGCATGAACTGGTTCTTCCGGAAGCAGGAGGCCTTCTTCGATCCCGAGACGAATCAGGTCAAGACCCGGATGGGCAAGCAGTTCAGCACCTTCGGCGTCACCCAGAATTATTCCGGGGCCATGTCCATGTCCACGCGCGTGTACGGCACCTTCAACTTCGGCAAGTTCCACCGGATCCAGGCCATCCGGCACGTGATCTCCCCGAGCGTCAGCCTGAGCCTGAGCCCGGAGAAAGGAACGGCGGTGAACGGCTGGCGCACGCTGGAATACGTGGACACGACCGGGGTCGCCAAGACCTACGACTACAACATCTTCGCGGGACAGATCAACAGCCCCCCCGGAAAAGGTCGCTCCGCGACGATGAGCCTGTCGATCGGCAACAACCTGGAGGCGAAGGTCCGGGACCTGCAGGACACGACCGGCGCGGGGGGCAAGAAGGTGAAACTGATC
>CABTXO010000327.1 GCA_902488725.1 uncultured Bacteroidales bacterium | reverse complement strand
GGCCCCGGCGATTTCCTTGTTGACATAGCCGACCGGCTTGCGGAGCTGGTCGACATCGGGGGCATCCCCCAGCAGGGCGCTCAGCCCCTTTCCTAGTCCTCTCGTTTCCCTGCCCATACTTATTCGTTTTTGTCCAGCACCTCTTTGGCGAGGTTGAGGTAGTTGGACGTGCCGTTGCTCATCACGTCATACAGAATGATCGGCTTGCCGTGCGAAGGCGCTTCGCTCAGCCGGATGTTCCGCTGGATGATGGTCTTGAACACCATTTCCTTGAAATGCTCGTTCAGTTCGTTCACCACCTGGGTGTGCACCTTGGTCCGTCCATCGAACATCGTGACCACGAAGCCCTCGATCGTCAGCGCGGGATTGACCCCGTTCTGGACGATGCGGATCGTCTGCAGCAGCTTCCCGAGGCCTTCCAGCGCGAAGAATTCCGGCTGGACCGGGATCATCACCGAGTCCGCTGCCGTCAAGGCGTTCACGGTCATGAGCCCGAGGGAAGGGGAGCAGTCGATGAGGATGTAGTCGTAGTCGTTCCGGATCGGGGCGATCCGCTCCTTCAGCACGGATTCCCGGTTCTCGGTGTCCAGCATCTCGATCTCCACGGCCACGAGGTTGATGTGGGAAGGAATCATCTGCAGCGATGCGATCTCGGTCTGGATCAACGCATCGCGGATGTCGATGCTGCCGATCATCACCTCGTACAACGTCCGTTTCTGGTCGTTTTCCGGGGAGAAATTCAAGCCGGATGTCGTGTTCGCCTGCGGATCCGCGTCGATCACCAGCACCTTCTTCTCCAGCACCGCGAGCGATGCGGCCAGGTTGATGGCGGTCGTGGTCTTCCCGACGCCTCCTTTCTGATTGGCTATTGCAATGACTTTTCCCATAGTACAACAATCTCTTCAATCTACAAATGTAGTAAAAAACTCGGGAATTATGCAGGATCCACATCCAGCGCGATGTGCCCTGAATATTTCCGTTCCCGTTCGAAGTCCTCCACCGCATCGGCCAGCGTCTGTTTGTGCGCCGAGAGCGACCGGTCCTTCCGCAGCAGCACCCGCAGATGCCGGATGTGCCGGCCGGAAATCTTGTCGACGGCCGGAGCATACGGACCCTCGATGCCGGCCGCTCCCGGCAGCCGCCCCCGCAGTTCCACGCCGAACGCGCGGCTCATCGCCTCGATCCGGCCCGGGTTGTAGTCTTTGAACACGACCCCGATCACGCGGGAATAGGGCGGATAGCCGAAGGCTTTCCGCTCCGCGAGCAGCCGGGACTGAAGTTCTTCCGAGGGCAGGACGCCGCTGATTTCGCGGTACACCGGATGATCCGGCTGGGAGGTCTGGATCACGAACAGACCTTTTTCCCCGCGCCGGCCGCACCGGCCCCGGAACTGTTCCAGCAGCTGGAGTCCGCGCTCGTCCGCCCGGAAATCCTGCAGTCCCATGATCGAATCGGCCTGCAGCACCGCGACCAGGCGCAATCCGCTGAAGTCGAATCCCTTCGTGACAATCTGCGTGCCGATCAGGAGGTCCAGCGCTCCGGCGGCGAACCGCCGGATGACATCGGTTTCATACGTGCGGTTCTGCGCGCTGTCGCTGTCCAGCCGGGCGATCCGGGCCTGCGGAAACAGCGCGCGGGCCTCTTCTTCGATCTGCTGCGTGCCCGCCCCCAGCGGCACCAGCTTTCCCCCGCATTTCGGGCATATTCCTGTGAAATTCTCCACACGGCCGCAGTAGTGGCAGAGCAACTTTTCGCTGCCGTCGGCCCGTTTGTGGAGACTCAGGCGCACGTTGCAGTGCTTGCATTGGGGAATATGCCCGCATTCCTCGCACTGCACGAGGGGGGCGAAGGCGCGCCGCTCCCGCAGCACCACCACCTGCTCGCCCCGGTCGAGACATTCCTGAATATGCGCGATCAGCTTCCGTGAGAAGTGGCCGACCATGCCGCGCTTGCGGCGTTCGGCGATCGTGTCCACGATCTCCACTTCGGAATCCGCTGCGTCGAAATAGCGTTTCGTGAGACGTATGCGGCCATAGCGGCCCACGCTGCAGTTGTAGAGGGATTCCAGGGATGGCGTGGCCGATCCGAGCACGATGTCCGCGCCGTGGATGCCGGCGAGCATGATGGCGGTCTCGCGGCCGTTGTAGCGGGGGGCGGGGGAGTCCTGCTTGTAGGACGTGTCGTGCTCCTCGTCCACCACGACGAGGCCCAGCCG
>CABTXO010000326.1 GCA_902488725.1 uncultured Bacteroidales bacterium | reverse complement strand
CGGTCCGCACCGGCTTCCTTGAAGCGCCGGTAGGCTTCCGGGGCCTTTTCACCGAGGGAAAGGGTGATCGCGCAGTCGGGGAAGGCGGCCCGGATCGCCCGGACGACCGCTTCCACCCATTCGTCGGTCTGCACCGGGTCTTCCCCGCCCTGCAGGACGAAGGTCCGGAAGCCCAGGTCGTACCCTTGCCGGCAGCAGCCGAGAATGTCTTCCTTGCCGAGCCGGTAGCGGTTGATGTCGGGGTTTCCCGCCCGGATGCCGCAGTAGTAGCAGTTGTTCCGGCAGTAGTTGCTGATCTCGATCAGTCCGCGGATGAATATGCAATGTCCGAATATGCCGACGGCGGCTTTCCGCGCTTCTTCCTGCAGGAGGGAAGAGGTCTGCAGGTCATCGTCTTCCAACAATGACCGGTACTGCGGTGCGGTGAGTCGGTGCGTGTCTCGCAATTGTTCTATGACCCTTGTGGCGGGAGTCAATGCTGTGATCGTTTAGTGTTCCAAAACCACAAATTTAGAAAAAATTCTTTCTATTTAAAGCATCCACGTCCCGTTTATCTTTCAAATTGCCTTTTTCCCGTCGAAGCCCATTTCCGTCCGTCCCTTTTCCGGTCTTACGAATCACTTCCCTGTTTCCCGTGCCATCTTGTCCGGAGCATCCCGAATGCATATCTTCGTCTCTGGAAAGTTTGATCGCAATCATTCACAATACAATATCGTGACATTTCGTAGTTTTTCAACCCCCTTTTGCGACTGACGGTCAGAACACCTGAAGCATTTCCGTGTCTGTGCACAACGGGCGAGAAATCCTCGCTTGGGAACCATCATCATGGAAAATCCGAAAAATTGCCGTATCTTTAATCGGTACGACCATTAACCAACAAGACAAAGAAATATGAAGACGCTTGTGTTCAAAAGCTTGCTGATCGCGGGAATCGCGGCGGCAGCCATGCTTGCTTCGTGCGGAAAAGACACCCCGACGGAGCCGACAGCACCGGATGAGCCGGCTGTGTACGATGTCTATGTCGCGGGAATGATAGAAAATGCTGCGGGAAACTGGGTCGCCATGCTCTGGAAAAACGGGACTCCGCAGGAGGTTTCAGACGGAGTAACGCCCCCCCCAGACAGATGCCGTTACAGTGGCCAAGCGCATGAAGTAACGGGCCCGGCATCGTCCCGAGTCCGCCCCGGAGGGCATATCGGCGCGTGACGGGAACATATTCATTTATCGCGAGTTGTTGGTTTTCCCCCCGGCAAAGTTGGCCGGGGGGAAAAAATATCATATTCCAGACAATCTGCAAATTACGGTCACGCGGATTCCCGGTCGGCTTCACAATGTTCACGGTTGCCTTTTTCCTGCTGGCCGTAGGGTATACTTATTTCAATGGGAAAGACTTGCTTTCCGGCAGACTGATGGATCAGGATCTCTTGGACGCCGGTGCGCGGGTGGCAAGGGTCAAGAAATGGGATCACGAATGGTTGAAGATCGGCATTCCGCTGGTGTCCGTATGGATTCTGTGGCTGACGTACGAACTGTTGCAGCTGGGCAACAAGGAGATGGCGATCGGGTTCGGCATCGGCGCCGCGATCGGACTCACGACCGGTGCTATCATCGGACTCCGCACCCACGCCCAGATCCAGGAGGCCTACCAGTCGCTCCTGGACCAGAGCGAGGACCTGAAGCGCGAAGGCTGATGCCAGACACCGCACGCCGGAACAAGGTCTCCACGGCACTTTTCCGCAAGAGTTTGTCTCTGAATATCTTCAAAAAAGACTGCCTGGAGGGCTGCCCCGAAAATGCCATAGTCCTCCAGACGTTTTTCTTTTAAATGATTAATTATGAATATTTTACAGAAATGATCCATGGAGGCCTTCCAGGAATGAATCCGCAGATGCCCTCCGCGCAGGACGGCTGTGGATTCCCCGAGGTCGCCAGCCGTGATTGGTAATAGCGGATCAAGTCCAAAACCCTGTGTTTGGAATTATGAGTGGAATTATGAGTGGAATTATGAGTAAGTGTGTACCTTTGCATATAGAAGCAACGTTATGCAGTTATGTCAATCGAGATGTATAAAGAGATACTTCGTTTGGTCATTCCTTCCGGGCTGTTGGATTACTTTGATATAGTTGATGTTGAGATGCGTGAGGCTGTTCTGTCAAAAAGATAGGTGAGGAGCGGAGGAATGGCTGAACATGCCGGACAGCGCTCCGTGAACGGGCGGG
>CABTXO010000325.1 GCA_902488725.1 uncultured Bacteroidales bacterium | reverse complement strand
TGGTCCGGTGGCCCTCCGCGGCCAAGTGGACATTGCCCCTCCCCGGCAGCCAGCCCGGATTGTGCAGGCCGCCGTTCTTGTTGAAATCCGAAGAGACCGGGATCAGGTCCAGGTCTTCGCGGTTGTCGCAGCGGACTTCCACTTCGTTCTCGCCCTTCCGGACCGCCTCCGAGATGTTGACCGGAAAGGCGGTGTAGCCTCCCTTGTGCGCGCCCAGCTGGATGCCGTTCACCCGTACGGTCGCCGCCTGCGCAGCCCCCTCGAACAGCAGGTAGCAGGGATTGCCGGGATTCGAAACCTTGAACCGGCAGCGGTAGTGGCCCAATCCGCGGTAATAACGGCCGGAATGACCGTCCTGTGCGTTCCAGGAGTGCGGGACCGTCACTTTCTGCCAGGACACGCCGTCCTTGCTGAATTCCCATTCCCTGAGTTCCGTCTGCCGGGCTCCCCGGATCTGTGCACCGGCCGTCCACGCGGTCAGTGTGCAGACCGCGAGAAGGGCGAATATCCAATATTTTTTCATGCGAAAGCCTTGAAAAGTTTGAAATGGACAAATTTAGCAATAATCGTGGGAATTCCTTACCTTTGCGGCAAGATTCACCTTTCAGACTATGGGCAGCTACTCTCTCCGAAATACGGACAGGACCCGGAAGATCCACGACTGGTTCCGTTTCTTTTTCCCGAAATTCATCGCGTTGAGCCTGGCGGTCGGCTTCATCACTCGGCTCGTCCTGCTCTTCGTCCCCCCGACCGTCATTTCCTTCTCCGCACTGGAGTGGGTGAAGATCTTCGGGCTGGGACTCCTCAACGACCTCGCCTTCGCGATCCTCGCCCTGGCCCCCGCCCTGCTGCTGCACACGGTGCTCAACGACGCCAAGTACGGAAAGACGCTGTCCTGCTTGATCCTGGGGCTGCTGCTGGTGCTGGCGGTTTATTCCTTCCTGCCGAACAACCTGTTCGCCCAGTACGGTTCCGCCGTGCCCGGGGTGGCGAAGGTCCTCTCCTGCCTGCTGCTCGCCGGATTCCTGCTGCGGCTGATGCTGCCCGGCATCCGCAGGGCCTGGTGCCGCGCCGGCCTGACCTTCGTGATGGTGCTGTATGTGTTTCTGGCCGTGCTGAACGCCCTTTCGGAATGTTTCTTCTGGAACGAGTTCGGGGTCCGCTACAACTTCATCGCCGTGGATTACCTGGTGTACACCAACGAAGTGATCGGCAACATCCTGGAATCCTACCCGGTGTTCCCGCTCCTCGGCGGCGTGCTGCTGCTCGCCGTCATCATCAGCTGGCGGATGCTCCGGAAACATGACGTCGGGGAAGCGGGCAACGGCGGTTTCCTCCCCTGGCTCGCCACCCTGGTCCTCTACGCTCTGTGCTTCGGCGCGAGCCTCCTGTGGCTGAACTTCAGCTACCGGCACCTGCAGAGCGAGAACACCTATGCGACCGAGCTCCAGTGCAACGGCTGCTGGAACTTCCTGGAAGCCTACGGCAGCAGCACCCTCGACTACGACAAATTCTACGCACTGCTCCCGGAAGCGGAGGTCCGGACCGCGAAGCGTCTGCTCTGCGGGCAGGACAGCACCGGGGTCAAGCAGGTGCGGGACACGCTTCCGCCGCTGAAGAAAAACATCGTCCTGATCACGGTCGAAAGCCTGAGCGCGGACTTTCTGAAGGAATATGGCAACACGGAGGACATCACGCCCAATCTGGACACCCTGCTGCAGAAGAGCCTGGTCTTCGACCGGCTGTACGCCGCCGGCAACCGGACCGTCCGGGGACTGGAAGCCCTTACGCTCTGCCTCCCGCCCAGCGCCGGAGAGAGCCTCGTGAAGCGGCCCGACAACGCCGGCCTCTTCTCCACCGCCTCGGTGCTCCGGGAATTCGGTTATTCCGCCCTCTTCCTGTACGGGGGCGACAGCTATTTCGACAACATGCGGACCTTCTTCAGCGGCAACGGCTACAAAGTCATCGACAAGGGGGACTACCCGAAGGAGGACATCGTGTTCTCGAACATCTGGGGGACCTGCGACGAAGACACGTACCGGGTGGCCCTGCAGACCTTCGACCGGAAGGCGCAGGAAGGGCGGCCCTTCCTGGCCCAGCTGATGACCATCAGCAACCACAGGCCCTACACCTACCCGGACGGCCGGATCGCCTGGTCGGGCGAAAAGATGTCCCGGTCCGCCGCCGTGAAGTACACGGACTACGCCATCGGACAGTTCCTGAAAGCGGCCGCCGGCCGCCCCTGG
>CABTXO010000324.1 GCA_902488725.1 uncultured Bacteroidales bacterium | reverse complement strand
GCATAATAAAGGGAAGGGAAAGCGCTGTCGCCCAGACGGGACCAGATGTTCAGCCGATTGGCGGCCGTTTCCTCATACCCGAGATCGTGAACGACGCACAGCACTTCGCAGTCCAAGCCCGCAAGCCCTTCCAAGTGCCCCCAATACTGTGCGCATCCGATGAAGATGCGGTCAATGCGATGCGCACGCACCACATCGGAAAGGGCCCGTCCGTTCAGATCGACCCGCTCAACTGCGCGCTGCCCTCCCCAATCCGCGTAGGCCACCCCCCTTCGGGAGTCATACAAGGCATACAGGCCGGGCGCTTCGCCTTCCGAATGTTGAACGGCTTCGATCACGGCGCGAAGGACACGCCGTACATACTCGCCCGCCCCGGTCTTCAGCCGCAGCGTGATCATGTCAAGCAAAATGTTCATCTTCCTTTCAGTTTATTCTTCAGGCGCAGCATTTTTCGGAAAGCCAGGTACAGGAACCTGCCGAGCGCGATCTCCGCCATGGGCACGTGCCTGTAGTGATGGTAGTAGCAAGCGGCGCTGTCAAGGTTCAGTTTCATCATCCCGTCCGGGCAGTAGTGGCTGCCGATCGTCGCAGCCTGCGCGTGGATGACGGTCACCGCCGGATAAAAATACGGTTTTTTGCCGGCATTTCCCATCCTTTCCGCCAGAATCAGTTCCTCATAGTAGAGAAACGTCCGCGGATCCATCATTCCGCACGCAAAGAAATCATCGGCCCGGACCATCATGAATGCTCCGATGACCTTGTCGCAGAAACCCTCCGGCGCAGATTCCGTGTAGTCGGACCGGAAGACACGCCGTCGCTTCTGTTCAGAATAGCATGCCGACAGCAACGGCTTTCTGACATAGGTTGTCCAGAAGGACAAATAGGGATCCGGACTCTGGCGTCTGCCGTCTTTGCCCACGACGCACGGGCCGATCATGCCGATCCGGGGGTCTTCATCGAGTTTCGCGGCCAGCTGCTCCAGGACATCCGTGTCGACGATCTCGATGTCGTTGTTGGAGAACAAAAGAAGATCCGGCTGAAAAGTCCGTCTTGCGAATTCGGCGCCCAGATTGCATCCCCGGGCAAATCCTAGATTGGCTTCGCTGTGCAGCACATAAAGACGGCTCTCCGGACAAGGGGCCTGGATGTCCGTGACCACCCGGGCATCGAGCTCCTCGGCCATCCTCCGGTCGCTTTCCGGGGTCGCGGCATTGTTCACGATGACCACTTTGCTCGCCATCCGCGTCTTGGAGAGTTCCTCCCGGACAAAGCGGATCGTAAGCGCATCGCTTTTATAATTGACGATAATGATCGCTACCATATTCCTTTCTCAAAGATCATGCGTTTCATCGGTAAGGTCGTCCCTGCAGCAATTTCAGAACCTTGCCGGGCGCCCGCCAAACATAACCGATCCGCTTGCGGATGAACCGTGCCACCGCATACCGCAAAACACCGGCCCACAAAGACTTCCGGACCGCCCGGACGAAGCCGTACCGGAGATACGCCGCCCTGAAGCGGGCCCGCCTGCCGTCCGGGACGGAGGGAGATGTCAAGGAGGGCGCATACGCAAGTCTCTCTGAATAAGGCCTTTCAATGCTGGACATCGTGTCCTCTTCGCGAAGCATCGCTTCATAGTACCGCTTTCCTTTGTCCGTGTTCAGCAGCACGGAGGACACGTTCCGGACGGGATCCGGGAACGGGATCCGGACACCCAGGCCGATGAAGTCGCCGAGCGTGATGTCCGAGACTCTTTCCGGACGCGCATAGCGGCATGATAAGCAATTCTCGCGCAGCGTGGCCCCCCGCAGGAATCCTGCGAAATAGAATTGCATGTAGGCCTCTTTGCAGTAGACTCTTTTTCCGGCACTCCAGAGCGTAAGCTTGAAATCGTTTCCGTCATTCCCCCGAAAACGCACATCATCCACCTGCTGAAGATGTCTTCTCCGGATGATCGATTTCAGTTCGGCTTCCAGATAAGAGGAGGGACATACCCCATGGCAGAGCAGGTCCGCCGTCATCAAAAATTCGGGCTCCTTGCCCAGAAATGTTTTCAAGCCCGCGACCTGGCAGGGGGTTCCGATGAACAGGACCGGGCGTCCGGACCGAAGGTCCTGCCGGATCTTCCGGAATGCAAAACCGGTGTCGCTTTGCACATACCGAGACCCCTTGAAGGCTTCCGCCTCCCGTGCATTTGACGCGCAGGCGACCACGGGACGCAAGTCCGGGTCGAGGCGGGTCCCGTAGACAAGGCCGGACCTGCCGATCATATGCCTCG
>CABTXO010000323.1 GCA_902488725.1 uncultured Bacteroidales bacterium | reverse complement strand
CAGGAAGCGGTTGCCGAAGCCGTCCACCTCGAAGGAGTAGATCTTGCCGTACTTCGGGTGGTCGTAGACGGCATATTCCTTAAGGGCTTTCTCCACTTCGTCCGCCAGTGCGAGGCAGCGCTTGGCGAGTTTCCGCTCGTGGTTGACCTGCTTCAGGATTTCGGCCGCCTTGCGCAGCGAAGTGACGGCGAAGAAGTTGGACGGGACGAGAAATTCAAAAGTGGTGGCGTCGTCGGAAGGACGGAAGGCGGAGGCGATCAGCCCGACCGGCTTGACCGGGTTGCCGTAGCCGCTGTTGGCCTTGGTGTCCAGTTGGGCGGCCGTTTTGCGCTGGAAGTGGTAGGGCCCCGGACCGTTCTTGCGCTGCTGCTCCGTGAAGGTCTGGAGGATCTTGCCGATGGCCTCCAGCCATTTGTCTCCGAACACCGAGGTGTCCCCGGTCACCTTCCAGTAGTGGTAGGCGAGGCGGATGGGGTAGCATTCGGAATCGATTTCGTACTTGCGTTCATGCAGCCAGGGGTTCATGTCGGTGAGGTCGGATTCCCATTGGCTGCCGGTCGGACCCTCGTTGAACGCATTCGCATAGGGGTCGATGCAGATCAAGCTGAACTGGCAGTTGATTACGCCTGCGAGCATCTTCCGCAGTGCTTCGTCCTGCGGGGCGAACTGCACGTACGGCCAGACCTGCGCACCGGAGTCCCGCAGCCACATGGCGTGGATGTCGCCCGTGTAGACGAAGGTCCGCGGGTTCCCCTGCTCGTCCTCTCCGGGATGCACCGTGGTGTCCAGGGTGTTGGGGAAGCAGTTCGCGAACATCCAGGCCAGGCGGGGATTCGTGAGCTGTTTCTGGACTTTCGCGATCTCGGCTTCGACGGCTTTCGAAACGAACAGCCGGTCGGCGGGGGCGGGGCGCTGGGAAGGATATTCCTGTCCGAGGGCGGAAAAGGCGGCGAAGGCCGCGAATAGGGTGATGAGAATCTTTTTCATACTGTCGTTGTTTCAGCGTTGTCGTGTGTATATCCTTTCAATTTCAACCGGAACTTGATGCTCTTCGCGCCATCCGCGAAGACCTTGGTCTCGACTTCCCGGAATCCCAACTTCCGGTACACGTCACCTTGCGACCAGGCTGCGTCGGCGTAGCTCATGATGTCGTCCGGGTCGGTCTCCGCGATGAAGGCGGCGAGCACCTTGCCCATCCCGCCGTCCACGGCAAGTCCCGACAGGGATGCGTACCGGACCCATTCGGCGGACTGGATCACCTTGTCGCCCGTCTTCCAGCGGCGCGGCCCGGAAAAGCCTCCGACCGCGACCAGTGTCCCGATCGCAGGACCCTCCACGGGCATTCCGTCCCGGGTCGCATGGCCGAACCGGACGACATACAGACCGTAATACCGGCGGCAATAGGTGTGCCCCATCCGGTGGTTTGCATCCAGAAAGGGCTTGGCCGCTGTCCGGTCGATCCGCCGGACCGCACAGTTGCGGGCGTATATCCGTGTCAAGCCGTCCATGAGTCCTCCGCAAAGTTACCAAGGATTTTTCATTATTCATCGGCTTGCGGCACGGAGCAACCGTTTTGTACTCTATAATTATTTGAGTACTTTTACAAGATGAAAGAATTGTTCCAAAATTTCGCGATATGTCAGTATTCAAAGACGAAACCCTTCTGATCACCGGCGGTACCGGTTCTTTCGGCCATGCCGTGCTCCGGCGTTTCCTGGAGTCCGACATCAAGGAAATCCGGATTTTCTCCCGCGACGAGAAGAAGCAGGACGACATGCGCCATGCACTCCAGACCAACAAGGTCAAGTTCTACATCGGAAATGTCCGGGACAAGCGCTCCGTGGACATCGCCATGCATGGCGTCGACTACGTGTTCAGCGCGGCGGCGTTGAAGCAGGTGCCCAGTTGCGAGTTTTTCCCGATGGAGGCAGTGCGCACCAACATCGAAGGCACGAACAACGTGCTGGAGTCCGCCGTCGAACATGGCGTGAAGAATGTGGTGGTGCTGTCGACGGACAAGGCCGCCTACCCGATCAACGCGATGGGCATGAGCAAAGCGCTGATGGAAAAGGTCGCGGTCGCCAAGGGCCGGGAATTGGGCGAGGAAGGCAAGACCGTGATCTGCTGCACCCGCTACGGCAACGTCATGGCCAGCCGCGGCCGCGTTATCCCCCTGTTTATCGACCAGATCAAAGCGGGCAAGCCCATCACCATCACCGACCCGGAGATGACCCGCTTCCTGATGAGCCTGGACGAAGCCGTGGACCTTGTGGCCT
>CABTXO010000322.1 GCA_902488725.1 uncultured Bacteroidales bacterium | reverse complement strand
GGGGGAAGGGGGCGGGGCGGGGAGCCGCTTTTTTCCGGCGCCGGCCCCGCCCCCGGCCGCGCGGCCCCCCGCTTCTACACGCCCTCCGGCCGCTGCATCCAGAAACCCTATTCCAGCGACTATCAGTACGACCTGTACAACCGGTACCGGGACGGGGAGATGCTGGATGCAGACAGCATCAAGATCGACACCTCCGCTGTCTACAAGACGGTGGGCGGGCGGACCGTCTACGGCGGGGGCGGCATCATTCCGGATGTGTTCGTGCCGATCGACACGACCCGCGCCTCGGAGTTCTACATCAAGTGCAACAAGAAGGCGACCCAGATGCGGTACGCCTCCGCGATGTTCGACCGGTACGGGAGTTCCCTCAGCGCGATCGACGACTTCGACGCCCTCGTCCGGAAGCTCGACGGGATGAACATCCCGGCCGGGTTCCGGGAATATGCCGCCAAGGTCGACGGCATCACCGCCACCCCGCAGGAATGGGCGGAGACACAGGAATACCTGCTCCCGCAGCTGCGCGCCCTCATCGGACGCTACTCCCGGCTGGGAGACAATGCATTCTACAAACTGTACATGAGCGTCGACCCGACGCTGAAGAAGGCTATTGAATCGGACTGACGTAGTCCTTCACGTCCTGCCCGCTGACCGGATTCCCGCCCAGGATCATCAGCCGCTCCACGACGTTGCGGAGTTCGCGGATGTTGCCCGTCCAGTTCTTCTCCTGGAGCATGCGGATCGCTTCAGGGCTGAACGTGCGCGGCGTCATGCCGGATTCCGTGCTGATCTGGCTGACGAAGTACTCCACCAGCAGCGGAATGTCGGACTTCCGGTCGTCCAGCGTCGGGACTTGGATCACGATGACGCTCAACCGGTGGTAGAGGTCTTCCCGGAAGCGCTTCTCCCGGATTTCTTCCATCAAGTTCTTGTTCGTGGCGGCGATCACCCGGACATCCACCACGATGTCCTTGTCGCTGCCTACCCGTGAAAGCTTCTTCTCCTGGAGCACCCGCAGCACTTTCGCCTGTGCCGCCAGGCTCATGTCCCCGACTTCGTCCAGGAAGAGCGTTCCGCCGTCCGCCTGTTCAAACTTGCCTTTGTGCTGTTTGATTGCGGAAGTGAAGGCCCCCTTTTCGTGTCCGAAGAGTTCGCTCTCGATGAGTTCCGACGGGATGGCGGCGCAGTTGACCTCGATGTAGGGCATGCTGCTCCGGAGGCTCTGCTCGTGCAGGCTCCGTGCGACCAGTTCCTTCCCGGTGCCGTTGGAGCCTTCGATCAGGACGCGGGCATCCGTCGGCGCCACCTTCGCCACGATGTCGCGGATGTGCCGCATCGGTTCGGACTCCCCGATCATCTGCTGTCCGTAGACCTTCTTCTTGAGGTTGCGGTTCTCCGTGATGATGGTCGCCTTCTCGGTGGCGTTCTTGATCGTAATGAGAATGCGGTTCAGGTCCAGCGGCTTCTGGATAAAGTCGAAGGCACCCTTCTTGATGCATTCCACGGCCGTGTCGATGTCCCCGTGTCCCGAGATCATCACGATGGCTGAATCCACGCCGTCCGAAACCAGTTTCTCCAACACCTCCGTCCCGTCCATGCCGGGCATCTTGATGTCGCAGAAGATCACGTTGTACTTCTCCTTGTCCGCCAGTTCCAGCGCCCGGGCACCGTCTTCCGCTGTGTCCACCTCATACCCTTCATCGGTCAGGATCTCCTTCATGGAGTTCCGGATCGCTCGTTCGTCGTCAACGATCAGAATTTTCATATGCATGAGCTTACTTGTACAAATATCGGACAAAATTCCTTCTTTCCCTAAAATTTCCTACTTTTGTCCACTGCCCGGGCTGTCGCGGCAGAATATTCACTGAATATGCGGATTCCTGACATCATCGTGGCCGTCGACGGCTACTCTTCCACCGGCAAGAGCACGCTTGCCAAACTCATCGCGGAGCAATATTCCTTGTTGTACCTGGATTCCGGCGCCCTGTACCGTGGGGTGACGCTCTTCGCCCTGGAGCGCGGTCTCATCGCGGCCGACGGCGCGATCGACGAGGCTGGCCTGCAGGCGGCCCTGCCGGAACTCGACCTGGGCTTCCGTTCGGGCGAGCAGAAAGGCACCTTCATCGGGGAACGCTGCGTGGAGCGGGATATCCGCACCCTGGAAGTGTCCGGCCATGTGAGTCCGGTCTCCGCCATCCCGTTCGTGCGGGCCTTCGTAGACGAGCGGCTTCACGCCTTCGGCCGCCGGAAGCGGGTGGGGATGGACGGACGGGACATCGGCACGACCGTGTTCCCGCACGCAGAAGTGAAGATCTTCATGACAGCACGACCGGAAG
>CABTXO010000321.1 GCA_902488725.1 uncultured Bacteroidales bacterium | reverse complement strand
CTGGATGACCCGCGGGTCGAGCAGGAAACCGGAGGTTTCCAGCCGCTTGCGACTGCGCGGATGGCAGGAATACAGAATCGGCATGTCGTACTGCTCCGCCAGCCGGTTGATGGCCGTGAAAAGCGACGTAAAATTCTTTTCCGTGTCGATGTTCTCCTCCCGGTGGGCCGACAGCAGCATGTACTTGCGCGGCTGCAGTCCCAGACGGGCGAGAATGTCGGAGGACTCGATTTCGGGCAGGTTCGCATGCAGGACTTCCGCCATCGGGGAGCCGGTCTTGTAGGTCCGCTCCTTGGGCAGCCCGCACTCCGCCAGATAGCGGCGGGCGTGTTCCGAATAGGCCATATTCACGTCCGAAATGATGTCCACGATGCGGCGGTTCGTCTCTTCGGGCAGGCATTCGTCCTTGCAGCGGTTGCCCGCCTCCATGTGGAAGACGGGAATATGCAGCCGCTTCGCTGGTATGGCCGAAAGGCAGGAATTGGTGTCACCGAGGACGAGCATCGCGTCCGGCTTGAGCTGGGTCATCAGCTTGTAGCCGGCATCGATGATGTTGCCGACCGTCGCGCCCAGATCCTCCCCGACCGCATCCATGTACACTTCCGGGTCGTCCAGCTTCAAGTCCTTGAAGAAGATGCCGTTGAGGTTGTAGTCGTAGTTCTGGCCGGTGTGGGCGAGGAGGGTGTCGAAGTACCTCCGGCATTTGGTGATGACGGCGGACAGGCGGATGATTTCGGGACGGGTGCCCACGATGATCAGGAGCCGGAGGCGGCCGTCGTTTTTAAAATGAATATCGGAATAATCGGTTTTCATGCGTCTTTTCGGTTACACGGGTTCAAAATAGGTGTCGGGACGGCCCGGGTCGAACCGTTCGTTCGCCCACATGACCGTCACCAGGTCCTCGGTTTCGGACAGGTTGATGATGTTGTGGGTGTAGCCCGGCAGCATGTGCACCGCCTGGATGCGGTCGCCGGACACCTCAAATTCAATCACTTCGTCCGTGCCGACCTTGCGCTCCTGGATCCGGGCATGCCCGGACACCACGATGAAGAACTCCCACTTGGAGTTGTGCCAGTGCTGCCCCTTGGTGATGCCCGGCTTGGAGATGTTCACGCTGAACTGGCCGGCGGATTCCGTCCGGAGGAGTTCGGTGAAACTGCCCCGCGGATCCACGTTCATCTTCAGGTCGAAGCAGACCTTCTCCTTCGGCAGGTAGGACAGGTAGGTGGAATAGAGCTTCTTGGCAAAGGAGCCTTCCGGGATCGGCGGCATCAACAACGATGCAGGCTGATCGTGGAACGACTGCAGCAGGTCCACGATTTTCCCCAGGGGCACGCGATGGGTGACGGGCACTGTGCAGTAGTCCCCTTCCCGGTGTTCGTCTCCGGTCAGCGCGCCGATCAGTTCATCCACCAGATCGTCGATGTACAGCATTTCCAGCTCGGTGGAACGGTCGTTCACCTGGATCGGAAGGTCGTTCGCAATGTTGTTGCAGAAGGTGGCCACGACCGAATTGTAATTGGGGTGGCACCACTTGCCGAAGAGGTTCGGGAAGCGGTACACCAGCACCTTCGCGCCGGTTTCGCGGCCATATTCAAAGAACAGGTCCTCGCCCGCCTTCTTGCTCTTCCCGTACTCGCTGCCGGCGAACCGGCCTTGCAGACTCGCCTGGATGGAGCTGGAGAGCATGACGGGACAGGTGTTGCGATGTTTTTTCAAGGTGTCCAGCAGGGTGGAAGCGAAACCGAAGTTGCCCTTCATGAACTCCTCCTGATCCTTGGGGCGGTTCACCCCGGCCAGGTTGAACACGAAGTCGGCCTGGGCGCACCAGCGGTCCAGTTCATCGGACGTGGAATCCAAATCGTAGGCGTACACCGTCAGGTCCGGATCCACTTTGTACCATTTCGCCTTGCCGGCGGCGATGTTCTGCAATTGGGCGACGAGATTCCGTCCCACGAAACCTTTCGCCCCCGTGACGAGAATCTTCATGTCCTACTCGCTTCTGATCACGTCCACCTGCGCCTTGGGGTCGATGCCGAGGTCCTCGCGCACGAAACGCAGACGCAGCAGCATCTCCTTCATGCCCGCCACGTCGAGGCGACGGGTGTTGTGGCTGTTGTAGTCCTCGATCTTCGCCATGTCCGCGTTGCCTTCCGTGAAGAACTTGTCGTAGTTCAGGTCGCGGGTGTCGCACGGAATGCGGTAGTAGTCGCCCATGTCGATGGCGCGCGCCATCTCTTCACGGGTCACCAGGGTCTCGTAGAGTTTCTCCCCGTGGCGGGTGCCGATGACGCGAACCTCCGTCTCGCCATATTCAGGGCGAACCTTTGAATAGGTCTCCTTCAGGGCCTGCGCCAGCACCTGG
>CABTXO010000320.1 GCA_902488725.1 uncultured Bacteroidales bacterium | reverse complement strand
GTCTTCTTTTCCCGTGTGCCGTAGGAGAATGCGCCCCAGACGGCGAGGAGGGAGATCACGAGACCGATCTCGGTGAAGAGCAGCCTGCGATTCTCAAGGTTCGCTTTCGGTGTTTTCTTGATCTGCATATTCTTATATTTTATTTTCCAACAAGCTCTCAAAGTTAAAAAGAATAATTTTTCTTTTCAAATATTTTGGATTAATAGTTGTAGATTTGTGGAAAAATTTGTTGAAAACTTTTTATGGTCCGGTATTTCACGGAGAATACAACCTTTCAATTTAAAGGTAAAAGAGTGACAAGCAATTGGTTAAAGCTTGTCTCTGCGCAGGAGGGCAAGCAACTTGGCGCAGTTTCGGTGATTTTCTGTTCCGATCCGTATCTCCTGGAAGTCAACAAGAAGTACCTCCGGCACAATTATTTCACGGACATCATCACCTTCGACTATTGTTCCGGTGACACGCTCTCGGGCGACCTCTTCATCAGTGTGGACAGCGTCCGCGAGAATGCGCGGTTCTACGGGACGGAATTTTCCGAGGAGCTGAACCGTGTCATCGTGCACGGTCTTCTTCACCTGATCGGCTACGATGACCAGACCGAAGCCGAACAACGGGAGATGCGCGCCAAGGAGAATGCGTGCCTCGCCCTGCGCAAGGAACTTTCAGCATGAATATGCAGGGACGCTACGACATCATCGTGGTCGGGGGAGGCCATGCCGGTTGCGAGGCAGCGATGGCGGCCGCGCACCTCGGTGCTTCAGTTCTGCTGATCAACGCCGATCTGCTGAGCTTCGCCCGGATGTCGTGCAATCCGGCGGTCGGCGGAATTGCGAAAGGACAGATTGTCCGGGAGATCGACGCGCTCGGCGGCTGCACGGGGCTGGTCACCGATGCCTCCACTCTCCAGTTCCGGATGCTCAACCGCTCCAAGGGACCGGCGATGTGGAGTCCGCGCGCACAATGCGACAAACTCGCCTTTTCGCTCGAATGGCGGAATATTCTTGAATCTCATTCAAAATTAGATATTTACGCGGATTTTGCCACCGCTCTTCTCTTTGAGGATTCAAAAATCTGCGGTGTCATGACGAATACCGGGGCAATATTCAGATCTCAAGCGGTTGTTTTGACGGTCGGAACCTTCCTGAACGGTAAACTTTTTGTCGGACGCCATTCCTGGGAAGGCGGCAGGTTCGGAGAACCTGCGGCCCACGGTCTGACCGAACAGCTCGCCGGTCTCGGACTTCGGACCGGCCGGATGAAAACCGGGACCCCTCCGCGAATCGACATTTCTTCCGTCGACACGTCCGGTCTCCCGCTGCAGCTCGGCGATCCGCAGCCGGAGCGGTTTTCCTTCTTGAACGTTCCTTCTTCCATTCAGGGGGAGGAGCCCCAGATGCCCTGCTACATTCTGCACACCAGCGAAGCGGTGCACGATGCGCTCCGGTCCGGCTTCGATGAGTCTCCGCTTTTCACGGGCATGATCTCGGGGCGCGGACCGCGCTACTGTCCCAGCATCGAAGACAAACTGCGTGTTTTCCCGGACAAGGATTCGCACCAGCTCTTCCTCGAACCGGAAGGGCGGAACACGCATGAATATTACCTCCAGGGTTTTTCGTCCTCGCTGCCCTTGGAGGTGCAGCTCGAAGCTCTGCACAAGGTGAAGGGGCTGGAACAGGCGAAAGTCTTCAAACCGGCCTATGCGGTGGAGTATGACTACTTCGATCCAACGCAGCTGCAGGCGACGCTCGAACTCAAGGAAATCGAGCATCTGTATTTTGCCGGGCAGATCAACGGAACGACGGGCTACGAAGAGGCGGCGGCGCAGGGGATTGTCGCCGGGATCAATGCCGCCTTGAAATGTGCCGGAAAGGATCCATTCATTCTCCGTCGCGACACGTCCTACATCGGAGTGCTGATCGACGATCTGATCACGAAAGGCGTGGACGAACCCTACCGGATGTTCACGTCGCGCGCGGAGTACCGGATTCTGCTGCGGCAGGACAATGCAGACCGGCGCCTGACGGCGCTGTCACATGCCATCGGACTGGCTTCCGAGGAGCGCTATGCGCTGATGATGCGGAAATATGAAACCGTGGACCGGCTTTCCAGCCTTTGCGAAGAGGTGAATTTGCGGGCGGAAACCGTCAATGCGTACCTGGTTGAGAAGGGGTCTGCGACGCTTTCCGAATCCAAGCGGATTGCGGATTTGGCCTCCCGTCCGGAGATTTCCCTGCCGGAACTGCTGTCGTTTGTTCCACGTGGCACGTTTGAAAAGTATGATGTGGAATTGCCTCCGGCGGCAGATCTGTATGTGGCTTCATCCGCCAAGGAGATGATCGAGTCCGTTGAAATCGGCATCAAATACAAAGGTTACAT
>CABTXO010000319.1 GCA_902488725.1 uncultured Bacteroidales bacterium | reverse complement strand
GAACGCCGCGGTTCGCGCCCTCTGCAGCGAATAGGTCCGCGAAACCGGCGATCATGCCTTCCACTCCCTCCGAGCGGAAGGCATATTCATTTATTCGAAGGTCACGGGCACGAAGAATTCCGGCCGGTGGTAGTCGGGCGATTCCGTGCGTACGGGCGCCCAGGTGAGATAATGCACGTCGGTGAGACCGTCCCCGCACTTGTACAGGTTCATCCGCATGCGCCTGCCGCTCCAGGACTCCAGGCCGGCATGGAAGAGCGCGGCGACCGGGATCGCCACTTCGAGCGTCCAGGTGCCCGCCGCGCGCTCCGCGAAGGGCGCCGTCCCCAGGGAGGGCTTGACTTCCACGCTTCCGATGACGGAGAGCGGCGCCGGTTCCGGATCGTCCCGGCCGGTCCGGCAGGCCATCGCGAGCCGGCCGGCGGCGTTCCATTCAAAGTTGTAGTAATGCGGATCCCGCTCGTCCGGCTGAATGAAGCACTCCACGCAGGAGTCCATGTACACGGGGCCGCCCGGGACGGTCTGCTCCGCCTTGGTGGTCCGCTCGGTCACCCGGTACTCGATGTGCAGCAGCGCATCGGAGTGCCAGATGCGGAATTTCACATCCGGGGCGTAGGAATATGCCTCCGGCCAGTTCAGGCAGGCGATCGGCTGCCACTCTTCAGGTTTCTGTCTGGTAACGATCATGGAATAGTTTTGTTTTTCGCCAAAGGTAGTGATTTGTCCCAAATCTTTTTCCAAATATAGTCATCGCAAAAAATCTAAATAATCTAAAACAAAAGAAGCATGGCAACGCTCATCGATCTTATCAAGCAGCAGGTCTCTTCTGCTACCGGCAACCCCGACATCCCTGAAAACGCGAAGGAACAAGTCATGGGCGGACTGACCGATTCCATCTTCGGCAGGAGGAGATAATCGCGGCTGCGAAAAGTGGAGCGGGGCGTCCAGAGCATGCAAGAGCATCGCCGGATGTGCGGATTACGGGCACTGCTGTTCCTTCGCCGCAATCGCGCGGGCGGCGGCATGGCCCATGGACCAGGCCGCCTGGAGGTTGAATCCTCCCGTGACACCGTCCACGTCGAGCACTTCCCCGGCGAAGTAGAGCCCGGGATGCGTGCGCGCTTCCAGCGTGGCGAGCGAGATATTGGACAAGGCCACCCCGCCGCAGGTGACGAACTCTTCCTTGAAGCGGTTCTTCCCGCGGAGTTCATATTCATCGTGGATCAGCAGGCCGGCCATGCGATTCAGGGACTTGGTTCCCAACTCACTCCAGCGCACATCCGGCCGCAGTCCGGCCCGCTTCAGCAGCAGTTCCCAAAGGCGGGACGGAAGTTCCTCCGGACCGACGGTCGCGACTGCCTTCCGGGGATTGGGGGCAGACAGCGCCTGCAACCGGCGACGCGCTCCCGCTTCGTCGGCGTCGCCCAGCCAGTTGACTGCCAGCCGGCCGCCGTAGGCATGGTCCGCCAGGTGACGGGCCGCATGCGCAGAAAGTTTGATCGCCGCGGGACCGCTGAAACCGAAATGGGTGATCAGCAGGGGGCCGCTCCCCCGGAAGTTCGTCCCGCAAAGGCCGACGGATGCCCGTTCGACCACGAGTCCCGTCCGTGCGTGCAGGTCCGCGTCCGGAATGTTCAGTGCGAACAGGGACGGCACCGGCGGGGCGATCTCCAGCCCGAGTCCGTCCAGCATCGCAAAGCCTTCCGGCCGGGGGCTTCCTCCGCTCGTCACCACCACCGCATTCGCCTCGAAGGGTGATGCTTCTTTCTCGAAATGAATATGATAACATCTGTCCAGCGCCTCGATGCGGGACACCCGGATCCCGCAGCGGACGGAAACGTCGAGCCGCCGCATCAGCCGGGTCAAGGTCCGGACAATCTCCATCGCATCCTGCGAGGCCGGGAAGACGCACTGGTCGTCCTGGACCGTGAGGGCGACGCCTTCCGTCTCGAACCAGCGGCACGCCGCTGCCGCATCGAAGGCCGACAGCATCCGCCTCATCAGCCGCTCTCCCCGCGGATAGACCGCCGCGAGCCGTTCGACCCGGGCGAACGTGTTCGTCAGGTTGCAACGGCCGCCCCCCGTGACGGCCACCTTGCGCAGCGGAGAAGGCTGCGCCTCGAACACGGTCACGTCGGCGGCGGGAGCGAGCCGCTTGAGGTTGACGGCGCAGAAACAGCCGGCGGCACCGGCCCCGATGATGGCGATTTTCATGGGAATAGCACGTTTTTCTGCAAATGTAGGGAAATATTCGCGTGAATTATGCCTAACTTAGCGGGCAAGTACGCAAGCAATGTCGGAAGAACTCAATCTGGTCCGGGATCTGGCCATCATCCTGATTTCGGCGGGCATATTCACGATCATTTCCAAGGCCCTGAAGCAGCCGCTCGTG